>JAIZWN010000715.1 GCA_020443945.1 Candidatus Thiosymbion ectosymbiont of Robbea hypermnestra
TTATGATTCCCGCTCGCCTGTTTGATCCCCCTCTCCCCGGCCCTCTCCCGGTGGGAGAGGGAGAGTAGAACCGCCGCTCTCGCGCTCTTCTTCCGGGCTTCTTACAGTAAGAGGAAATGGGGTCAGGTCTTGATGTGTGCCTTCAAAAGTCACGGATCAAGACCTGACCCCATTTCCCCCAATCCGTGTCTATCCGTGGTTCTTTGGTGCGGTTGGTCACGCCTCGTGATCTTAAGGCAAAGCCTCGTTAGTATTGATACGCAGCCACACTGGATTATCATCCCACGCTCCCTGATCGTCCCGAGGACAAGGCCCGACTATGCATGCACCCGAGGAACCGAAAAGCGATGTCCGCCTGGGGGATTGTGCGCTGACCCTGCTGGGCACCGCCCATATCTCCCGCGCCAGCGCGGAGAAGGTGCGCGCGCTGCTGCAAAGCCGTGATTACGATGCGGTGGCCGTCGAGCTCTGTCCCAGCCGCTACCAGGCGCTCATGGACCCGGACGCCCTGGCGCGGATGGATCTGTTCTCCGTGATCCGCCGGGGCCGCGTCTACATGGTCGTAGCGAGCCTGGCCCTGGCCGCCTATCAGCAGCGGTTGGCGGACCGGTTCGGCATCGAGCCGGGGGCCGAGCAGCGCGTCGCTATCGCCATGGCCCGGGAACGCCGGCTCCCGGTGCTGCTGGTGGATCGGGAAATCGGCGTCACCCTGAAACGGGTCGCGGGGAATCTCTCCTGGTGGCGGCGATGGGGGCTGTTCTCGGGTCTGCTGGCGACCCTGCTCTCCCGCGAGGAGGTCTCGGAGGAGGAGATCGAGCGTCTCAAGGAAACCGATGTGCTGGAGACCACCTTTGCCGCATTCGCCGAGGATCACCGGGAGCTCTCGGTCCCCCTGATCGCGGAGCGTGACCGCTACATGGCCGCCCGACTGCGCGCGGAGATCGCGGAACGGCGCTGCAAGAAGGTCCTGGTGGTGCTCGGGGCCGGTCACCTCAAGGGGGTGGCGGGCCATCTGCGGAGGATAACCGAAAGGAACCCCGAGGCCGAGATTGCGGAGCTGGAGCGACTGCCGTCACCGCAATCCTGGCCCAAGCTCATCCCCTGGCTCATCGTCGCCCTGATCCTGGGGGGCTTCGGCTATGGCTTTTACCAGAGTCCGGGACTCGGCTTGCGGGTAGTGCTGGATTGGGTGCTCATCAACGGCGGTCTCTCCGCCCTCGGCGCCGCTATCGCCGCCGGTCATCCCTTGACGCTGATCGCTGCCTTCCTGGCCGCGCCACTGACCTCCCTGAACCCCACCATCGGCGCCGGCATGGTCACGGGCGCGGTGGAGCTCTCCCTGCGCCGGCCCCGCGTCGGCGACTTCGGCCACCTGCGCCAAGATACCGCCACCCTCAAAGGTTGGTGGCGCAATCGGGTCTCGCGTGTCTTTCTGGTCTTTCTGTTCTCCACCCTCGGATCGGCTATCGGCACCTATGTCGCGGGGTTTCGCATCTTCGAACGCCTGTTTGCCTGAGCCCGTGGGGCGACCCGATTACCGATCGGATGGCTTGGAACCACTTGCGGTATCTCCGGCAATGCGTTACTATATTTTACGAACTCAAAGTCGATTCGAGGGAGGTAAGAATGAATGCCATCACTCTCTCCAGCAAGTACCAGTTCGTCCTGCCTAAAACCATTCGTGACGAGCTGGGACTGCACGCCGGGCAGAAATTTGCCGTTCTGGCGAAAGGGTCCATCATCGAGCTGATTCCGCTGGGCTCTATCGCGGAATCCCGCGGGTTGCTCAAGGGAGCAAACCCGGAAGGGTATCGCGACCGTGGGAATATCTACCGATGACAGTGCTGGTGGATACCTGCGGCTGGATCGAGTGGCTGACGGACGATGTGCTTGCCGAACGTTTCGCGCCTTATCTGTCCGATCCCGAATCCCTGATCGTTCCCACCTGCCTGCAGTTCGAGCTCTACAAATGGGTCAAGCGCGAGCGCGACGAGCGACTGGCGCTGGAGGTCGTGGCCATGACCAAAGAAACCCAGGTCGTGCCGCTCACCTCCCCCCTGGCGCTCTACGCGGGGGATTTAGCTCTGGCGCATCATCTCCCTTTCGCCGATTCCCTGATCTACGCGACGGCGCTCTACTGCGAGGCGACCCTGGTTACCATGGACGACCACTTCGCCGGATTGATCGGCGTCACCTACTTCCCCAAGCACCTGCTGTCGGAGCCCTGAGGCATGTTGACATTCGGAGGGTCCGCACAGCGGACCCTACGCGAACCACTTGCGATTTCCTCCCGGATTACGGTGAGCGCCTCTTCCAGATGTTGGAAGCTGTGGTCTCCGCCCTCGAAGAGCAGGAGCCTGCCGCAATCGCGATAGAGGGCTTCGGCGATCCGAAAGTCGATCACTTCGTCGCCCCGGTCCAGCAGCAAGGTCGTCGGAATCCCGTCGCAGGGGTTATCGACCCCGTACTGGCGGGTACTCTCGATCAGCGCCCGGTCGATATAGTAGGTTTCGCCGTAGTCGGTGGTCTGGGGCACGCCCTCGAACTCCCGCAGCAGGTCCCAGGGGGTCAGCGCCGGGTTGATCAGGAACAGATGCGCGAAGGTGAATCGCCGGGCCAGATACTGGGCATAGAAGCCGCCCATGGAACTGCCGACGACGATGGGTGGTTGCCCGCCGATCCGCTGGCGGAACAGATCGGTGAGGGTCGCGATGGCCGCGTCCGGTCGATGGGCGGGATAGGCCGGCGTCAGGACGCGGGTGGGCGCCAGGCGCTCACGCAATACCGCCGCCTTTTGGGATTGATCGGAGCTGTTGAGGCCATGGAGGTAAATCAGCATCGTACCGCAGGGCCCATGGGTGACGGCCATTCAGGCCAGGGGGTCACGGACAAAGGGGTTGTTGCGACGCTCGTCGCCGAAGCTCGACATGGGGCCGTGTCCGGGAATGAACCGGATGTCGTCGCCGAGCGGGAAGAGGCGTCCGCGGATGGAGTCCAGGAGCTCCTGGTAGTTACCGCGCGGCAGATCCGTGCGCCCGATCGAGCCCTGAAAGAGTACGTCTCCCACCTGGGCCAGCCTGGATGTCTCCTCGAAGAAGATGACGTGACCGGGCGAATGGCCGGGACAGTGGATTACCCGCAGATCCAGGGCGCCGATCCGCACCCTATCCCCATCCTCCAGCCAGCGGCCGGGGGAAAAGGATCGGACCTTCGGAACGCCGAACATCTGGCTTTGGGCTGCCAGGGATTCGATCAGAAAGGCATCCTCGCGGTGCGGACCCTCGATGGGTAGCTCGAGGCTTTCGGCCAGCTCCGCGGTTCCACCCACATGGTCCAGATGACCATGGGTCAGCAGAATTTTCACCGGCTCGACTCCAACCTCCCGAATCGCGGCCAGCACCCGACCCTGTTCCCCGCCGGGATCGACGACGGCGGCCTGTCCGGTTTCATCGCACCACAAGAGGGTGCAGTTTTGCTGAAACGGCGTGACGGGAATGATCTTGGACTTCAGCATGGGCGGTATCCGTCTCGACGCACCTTATTCGACAAGCGGACTTGTCTTGGCGATCCCCTCGGGGCTCAGGACCCGACCGGGGCCGGGATGCCTTTTCATGTTTCAATCGTCCCCGTCAATCCGCTCGCAACCTATCATAGAGACGGTCCTTCATCACCAGACGCTCCTTTTTCAGCTCCTCGATCGTTTCGTCAGCCACCGGGACCCCCAGTTCTTCCAGCTTACGGACCTCGGCATCCAGACTATCGTGATCCTCCATCAGATGCGCGAACTCTTCATCGGAGTCGCAGAGTACGGAGATTCGGTCATCCAGATTCGGAAACTCATGACGCAGATCGTGGGGTTCGCCTAGCATGGATTCACATCTCCTTACCTTGTCGCAGGAATGGAAATCCTATGGTAACAAAACACCGGGGATTGGTCCCCCCCACATCCGCATCGGCGCCCTACCAGCGTTATTTCTTACGCTTCTTGGTCTTTGCATCGAGCCGTTTGATGACCTCGGCGGTAAGGTCCAGACCCTCGTCCATGTAGAGCAGGCCACTCTGCCGGCGCTCGAAGATTGCGGAGACCCCCTTATCCTTGGCCACGGTCGTGATGATCGCCGACACGGACTCCAGAATCCGGTTCGCGAGCTTGTTTTCCTCCTGCGACATTTCCCGTTGGAGCTGGGTCAACCTTTTCTGGAATGCCTTGATGCGTTTCTGAATCTCGGCGGTTTTCTTGTCGAGCTCCTTCTGACTCATCAGGACCTTATCCTTTTCCAGGGTCTGCTGTAATTGCCCGATCGCCTGCCGCTCCTTGGCGAGCGCCTGTCGCTCGTCCTTGAATTTTTCTTCGAGCGTTTGTTGCGCCTGCCGGCCCGACGCGCTCTCGTCGATAACCTTCTGCATGTTGACATAGCCGAGCACCCCGGACTGCGCCGCCTGAATCGGCGTCATCAGCAGAAAGGGGAGGATAAGGAGTACGAGTCGCTGCATGGCGGATATTCTCCAGTGTACGGATTGATTCGCTACACCCGGGATTTTACCCGCCCGGCGGGGATACCGATAGGAGGGCATAAGATGGGGACCGGGATTTTCATTCGGGCGCTTTACTGATAGATTCCTAATTTCTTACCCGTACCTCCGAAAATTCCGACGAGCCGAACAGTGGGAAACTCACTCCGGGATCAGCTGCTCAAGGCCGGTCTGGTCGACAAGCAGCAGGTAAAGCAGGCCCGTTCGTCCAAGCGCAAGCAGAGCAAGCACAGCGGCGGCAAGGAAGATCCCGCCGCCGAGGAACGGCAACGCGCGCGACGGGCGGCGGCGGAAAAGGCGCAACGCGACCGCGCGCTCGAGCGCCGCCGTCAGGAAGAGGCCCGGCGCAAGGCCGAGGCAAACGAGCTGCGCCAGCTCATCCACGCGAACCGGATCCCGCGGGGAGAAGGAGATATCGCCTACAGCTTTCTCGACGGCGACAGTATCAAGCGTATCTACGTGACGGACGATCAGCAAAAAAGGCTCGCCCAGGGCAAGCTGGCCATCGTGCGTCAGGATACGGGCTTCGAGCTCGTATCCCCCGAAACCGCACAGAGAATCCAGGCGCGCGACGAACGCCTCGTCGTGCTCCTGAACAAACCGGGGGATCAGGGCGACGAAGACGACGACTATGCCGACTACAAGATACCGGATGATCTGATGTGGTAATGCCGGTTCGCAGGGTAGTGGTAATTTTTCAAGTGATCAGGTGTCTACCTGAGTCACGTCGAACATCACACAAAGACACCAAGCCACCAAGAGAGACAAGGGCGAAAGGGAAACGACCATGGTCTTTAGAGTCTGCGATGAAACTCGCGCGGATGATCAGCGACGGCAGGGCAAAATTCTTCGTGTCTTTGTGGCTTTGTGTGAGAACAAACGTTGAACATCACGCAGGATTTACCTACTGCCCGGTTCGTTTCACTCACGCATCCCGCCGGCTCTGGAAATTGGCAACCGGTTCCCCCAGATAGCCCTCATTCCGAACGATGTGAGAGGGTTCACCCATGCGCATGGACAAGCTCACGGCAAAGTTTCAGATGGCCTTGGCCGATGCCCAGAGTTTGGCGGTCGGGCGCGATCACCAGTTTATCGAGCCGATCCACCTGATGTCGGCGCTGCTGGATCAGGAGGGCGGTACGGTCCGGCATCTGTTGTCGCTGGCCGATGTCAATGTGAGCCGATTGCGCTCCGATCTCGGCGAGGCCCTGGAGCGGCTGCCTCGGGTCCAGGGCGTGGCCGGCGATCTGCATGTCTCCAACGACCTGGGGCGGCTGCTCAACCAGACGGACAAGCTCGCCCAGCAGAGGAGCGACCAGTACATCTCCTCCGAGCTCTTCGTCCTGGCGGCGGTGGACGACAAGGGGACGCTCGGCAAGCTGTTGCGATCCGCCGGGGCCGCCAGGGACGCGCTTGAGCGGGCCATCGACCAGATCCGCGGCGGCCGGACGGTGGACGACGCCAATGCCGAGGAGCAACGCCAGGCCCTGGAAAAATACACCATCGATCTGACGGAAAAGGCGGAGCAGGGCAAGCTCGACCCGGTCATCGGCCGCGACGACGAGATCCGCCGCACCATCCAGGTCCTGGCCCGGCGCACCAAGAACAACCCGGTGCTCATCGGGAAGCCCGGCGTGGGCAAGACGGCCATTGTGGAGGGCCTGGCCCAGCGCATCGTCAACGCCGAGGTGCCAGAGGGGCTCAAGTCCAAGCGCCTGCTGGCGCTGGACATGGCGGCCCTGATCGCCGGGGCCAAGTTCCGCGGCGAGTTCGAGGAGCGGCTCAAGGCCGTGCTCAACGACATCGCCAAGCAAGAGGGCAACGTCGTCCTCTTCATCGACGAGCTGCACACCATGGTGGGGGCGGGCAAGGCCGAGGGCGCCATGGACGCGGGCAACATGCTCAAGCCGGCCCTGGCCCGCGGCGAGCTGCACTGTATCGGCGCCACCACCCTGGACGAATACCGCAAATACGTAGAAAAGGACGCCGCCCTGGAGCGGCGGTTCCAGAAGGTGCTGGTAGACGAGCCCAACGTGGAGGACACCATCGCCATCCTGCGGGGCCTCAAGGAACGCTACGAGGTCCATCATGCGGTGGAAATCACGGACCCGGCCATCGTGGCCGCCGCCACCCTGTCCCACCGCTACATCACCGATCGCCAGCTCCCCGACAAGGCCATCGACCTGGTGGACGAGGCCGCCTCCCAGATCCGCATGGAAATCGACTCCATGCCCGAAGAAATGGACAAGCTGGACCGTCGCCTCGTCCAGCTCAAAATCGAGCGCGAGGCACTCAAAAAGGAATCCGACGAGGCCTCCCGGAAACGACTCGCCGACCTGGAAGAACAGATCGGACGCCTCGAACGGGAGTTTGCGGATCTGGACGAGGTCTGGAAGGCGGAAAAGGCCTCCGTCCAGGGAACCGCCCACCTCAAAGAAGAACTCGACCGGGCGCGCCTGGAGCTGGAGGCCGCCCGCCGGGCCGGCGACCTGACCCGCATGTCGGAAATCCAATACGGGCGGATCCCGGAGTTGCGCAAGCGGCTCGAAACCGCCGCCCAAGCCGAACATACCGAGAAACGGCTGCTGCGCAACAAAGTAACCGCCGAGGAAATCGCCGAAGTCGTCTCCAAGTGGACCGGCATCCCCGTCTCCCGGATGCTCGAGGGAGAGCGTGAGAAACTGCTGCGCATGGAACAGGCACTCGGCCAGCGCGTAGTCGGCCAGGACGAGGCGGTGCACGCCGTAAGCAATGCCGTCCGCCGCTCCCGGGCCGGGCTCTCCGACCCGGCCCGGCCCCTGGGCTCCTTCCTCTTCCTGGGGCCCACCGGCGTGGGCAAAACCGAGCTCTGCAAAACCCTGGCCGCATTCCTGTTCGACACCGAAACGGCCATGGTCCGCATCGACATGTCCGAATTCATGGAAAAACACTCGGTCGCCCGCCTCATCGGCGCGCCGCCGGGCTACGTAGGCTACGAAGAAGGCGGCTACCTCACCGAAGCCGTGCGCCGCCGGCCCTACAGCGTCATCCTGCTGGACGAAGTAGAAAAGGCCCACCCGGACATCTTCAACCTACTGCTCCAGGTACTCGACGACGGGCGCCTGACCGACGGCCAGGGCCGCACCGTGGACTTTCGCAACACCGTCATCGTCATCACCTCCAACCTGGGCTCGGACATCATCCAGCAACGGGCGGGAGAAAAACACTATGCCGAAATGAAAAACGCGGTCATGGAAACCGTCCGGGTCGCCTTCCGGCCCGAATTCATCAACCGTCTCGACGAAATCGTCGTATTCCACACCCTACGGCAAGAGCAGATCCGGGCCATCGCCCGCATCCAGCTCCGCGCGCTGCAAGAGCGCCTCAAAGAACGCGAGATGCAACTTGCAATCGACGAAGCCGCCCTGGACCACCTGGGCGAGGCCGGCTTCGACCCCGTCTACGGCGCCCGGCCCCTCAAGCGCGCCATCCGCGTCCAACTGGAAAACCCCCTGGCCCAAGCCATCCTGGCCGGCAAATTCGGGCCCGGCGACACCGTCACCCTGATACTCCGCGACGGCCAGCTCCACCTCGAATAGCAAGAGTGGGGTGACCTTGCAAACCCCGACAATCCGAATGCCTATCGCAAAATTCCAATAGGACAGGATTAACAGGATTTTCAGGATTGACAGGATTCTTTATTTGGGGACCCTGAAGAATTGCCGCCGTGCAATCTTTCAGAGGCTATCTAAAAACTCAAGCCAAGCCGCGCGGTCCAGGTGAGCCCTGGTCCTACCAGACCGGCTACGGCCTAAAGCCCCTCGCCCCTGGCGGGAGAGGGGTTTCCTCTCGTTCCCACGCGCCGCGTGGGAACGCACAAGCTCCGCGCCGCGGAGAGTCCGTGCAGGAAATGGGGTCAGGTCTTGATGTGTGCCTTCAAGAGTCACGGATCAAGACCTGACCCCATTTACCAGAAATGT
>JAIZWN010000716.1 GCA_020443945.1 Candidatus Thiosymbion ectosymbiont of Robbea hypermnestra
GACCCCTACCCCGTCATTCCGGCAGGGATTGCCGGAATCCAGGCGCCAGGGATGGCAAAAGCAGTGGGGATCAAACCGTTAAGCCGCACAACCATGCCACTTTGAATTTAACCACTACCATCTAAGACATCACCCATGCCTTCTCTGCAGATCCGCGATCTATCCGATAACCTGTACCAGGCCCTCAGCTTGCGTGCCCGACGGGAACACCGCAGCCTGACTCAGCAGGCCGTGGTCGAGCTGGAGCGCACCCCGACACTGACCATTGGTAAGCGTCGCCGAACCGTTGTCGCGCACATACAGGCGACCTTGCGGGGGTCCGACGGGGCCCTGAGCCCGACACCCGAGGCCCTGGTGCGTGAGGATCGGGAGCGCTGACCGGTGCGCCTGGTATTGGATGCCTCCGCCGCGGTACGGCTGGTCATGCGTGCCGTGACCGCGGAGCGGCTGTTGAAGGCCGTCGCGGATGCCGCGGTAGTGATCGCGCCGAGCCTTTATGTGAGCGAGGTGGCAAACGCCTTGTACAAGTACGTCAGGGCCGGCGACTTGGATATGGATACGGCGCTCGAACGCTATGAAGAGGCGATGGATCTGGTCGATGACTTTACGCCGGATCGGGAGCTTACGACGGAGGCCCTTACCGAAGCGGCGCGGTATGGGCATCCCGTCTACGATCTGCTCTATGTCGTCCTGGCCCGACGTTCGGGCAGCACCGTGCTGACGCTGGATCAACGGCTGAAGACGCTGCTCGACCGGACCGGCATCGATGCCTTCCACGACCTGATAAACGACGAACAGCGGGACGGATGAGTATGCGCAGCCATTATTGCGGGGAGCTGAACGGGGGGCACACGGGCGAGGAAATCCGGCTCTGCGGCTGGGTGCACCGCCGGCGCGATCACGGGGGGGTGATCTTTGTCGACCTGCGGGATCGGGAGGGTCTGGTGCAGGTGGTCTTCGATCCCGACCGCCCGGAGATCTTCCGGCTCGCGGAGCAGATACGTAGCGAATACGTGCTGCATGTCCGGGGCCGGGTCCGACCGCGCCCGGAGGGGACGGAGAACCCGGACCTGGCGACCGGCGAGATCGAGGTGCTGGCCCTGGACCTGACGGTGCTGAATGCCGCCGGGACCCCACCTATCCAGCTCGACGAGCACGGCCAGGACGCCGCCGAGGAGATCCGCCTGCGCTACCGGTACCTCGACCTGCGTCGACCGGAGATGCAGGAGCGTCTGCGCACCCGCGGGCGCATAACCGGCGCCTTGCGCCGTTTCCTCGACGACCACGGCTTTCTGGATCTGGAGACCCCGATTCTCACCAAGTCCACGCCCGAAGGCGCCCGCGACTATCTGGTGCCCAGCCGGACCCATCCGGGCCAGTTCTTCGCCCTGCCGCAATCGCCGCAGCTCTTCAAGCAGCTTTTGATGATGTCCGGCCTGGATCGCTATTACCAGATCGCCCGCTGCTTTCGGGACGAGGACCTGCGCGCGGACCGTCAGCCCGAGTTCACCCAGCTCGATGTCGAGGCCTCCTTCATGACCGAGGACGGGTTCATGCGCCTGATGGAGGCCATGATCCGGGAGCTGTTCGCCGCCGTCCTGGATACGGAGCTGCCGGAGCCCTTCCCGCGCCTTACCTATGCCGAGGCCATGCGCCGCTACGGCTCCGATCGGCCGGACCTGCGGGTGCCCCTGGAGCTGGTGGACGTGGCCGATCTGATGCAGGAGGTGGATTTCAAGGTCTTCGCCGGCCCCGCCCGGGACCCGGCCGGGCGCGTGGCGGCCCTGCGTCTGCCCCGGGGCGGCGCGCTCAGCCGCAAGGAGATCGACGATTACACCAAATACGTCGGCATTTACGGCGCCAAGGGTCTGGCCTACATCAAGGTCAACCAGTGGACTGCCAAGGGCCGCGACGGCCTGCAATCGCCCATCCTCAAGTTCCTGCCGGACGCGGCAGTGGCGGGCATCCTGGAGCGCACCGGGGCCGAGGATGGGGACCTAATCTTCTTCGGCGCCGACCGGGCCCAGGTGGTCGACGAGTCCCTCGGCGCCCTGCGGGTCAGGCTGGGGCGGGATCGGGGCCTGCTCGCCGGGGACTGGCGACCCCTGTGGGTAGTGGATTTCCCCCTGCTCGCGCGGGACGAGCAGGCCGACCGCTGGACGGCCCTGCATCACCCCTTCACCGCCCCGCGGGAGGACCAGATCGAGCTACTCGCAAGCGATCCGGGGGCCTGTCTGTCCCGTGCCTACGACCTGGTCATCAACGGCACCGAGATCGGCGGCGGCTCCATGCGTATCCACCGCGAGGCGGTACAGCGACAGGTCCTGGCGCTGCTCGGCATCGACGACCAGGAGGCGGACGAGCGCTTCGGATTCCTGCTCCAGGCCCTCCGATTCGGTTGTCCGCCCCACGGGGGCATCGCCTTCGGCCTGGATCGGCTGGTGATGCTGATGACCGGGGCGGGCTCCATCCGCGACGTCATCGCCTTTCCCAAGACCCAGACCGCGGCCTGCCTGCTCACTGCCGCGCCCTCCGCGGTGGACCAGGCCCAACTCGAGGAGCTGGCGCTCCGCCTCCGCCCCAAACCCAAGACAACCGGATAATCGCTCGAATTCGCTTCGCGTCTTGAAAAATTGCAAGGAAGCAATTTTTCAAGGTCCCCGAAAAGGAAACGACCGTGGTCGAATCGTGGTCTCTGCGCCTGCGATGAAACGCTCGCGGAGGATTGGCGACGGCCTGGAAAAATTCTTTGTGTCTTGGTGGCTTGGTGTGAGAAAACACCTTGAACATCACGCAGGATTCACCCACTACCCGAAAGGGAATCCCTCCCATGCAAGCGGAACTCCTTCTCCACCCCCAATGGATCGTCCCTGTCGATGCCGCCGACAGCCTCCTTACCGACCACAGCTTGGCGGTTTCCGACGGGCGCATCCAGGCCCTGTTGCCGACCCCGGAGGCGCGGGCCCACATCCGGGCCGTGCGGGAGCTCGAGCTGCCGGGACATGCACTGATTCCCGGCCTCATCAACGCCCATACCCACGCCCCCATGGTCCTGCTGCGGGGCCTGGCAGACGATCTGCCGCTGATGACCTGGCTCCACAAGCATATCTGGCCGGCGGAGCAACGCTGGGCGGACCCCGAGTTCGTCCGCGCCGGGACCCGGCTCGCCGCCCTGGAGATGCTCAAGAGCGGCACCATCTGCTTCAACGACATGTACTTTTTCGCCGAGGTCACCGCCAAGGTCGCGGCCGCTGCCGGTATGCGGGCCGTCGCCGGCATGATCCTGGTGGATCTTCCCACCCGCTTCGCCGACGCGCCGGAGGAGTACCTGCGCAAGGGCCTGGACCTGCACGACCGCTACCGCGATCATGCCCTGATCCGCACCGCCTTCGCCCCCCACGCCACCTACTCGGTATCCGACGGCCCCTGCGAGCGCATCCGCACCCTGTCCGACGAGCTGGATGTCCCGATCCATATCCACCTGCACGAGGCCCATGACGAGATCGTCCAATCCCTGCGCGACTACGGCGAACGGCCCCTGGCCCGTCTGGAGCGTTTGGGTCTTCTGGGGCCCAACCTGGTCGCGGTGCACATGACGCAGCTCGAAGACCCGGAGATCGCGGCCCTGGTCCGCGCCAACGCCCATGTGGTCCACTGCCCGGAGTCGAATCTGAAGCTTGCCAACGGGTTCTGTCCGGTGGCCCGACTGCTGGACGCGGGCGTGAACGTCGCCTTGGGCACCGACGGGGCGGCCAGCAACAATGATCTGGACATGATGGGCGAGCTCCAGACCGCAGCGCTGCTGGCCAAGGGGGTAGCCGGCTCCCCCGCGGCGCTGCCCGCCCATACCGCCCTGCGGATGGCGACCCTGAACGGGGCGCGGGCCCTGGGTATCGACGCCGAGACCGGCTCCCTCGAGCGCGGCAAGTCCGCGGACATGGTGGCCCTCGATCTGCGCGACCCGGACACCCAGCCCGTCTACAACCCGGTCTCCCAGATCGTCTACGCCGCCGGACGCGACCAGGTGCAACAGGTCTGGGTGGCCGGCCGCCACCTGATCCGCGACGGCGAACCCACGACCCTGGACCAGGCGGCCATCCTGGACGAGGCGCGGGCCTGGGGGACGCGGATCAGCGCCGCATCACGGTAAACCGGGGGGGTGTCTTAGATTTGTGGGGTAGTGGTTAATATGTGAGTTAATCTCTAGCCCCATAGGTGCTCGGGATTTTTCACTTAAATTTCAAACAGTTACAAATAGTTTTCAAAGGCGGCAATAAAAGTGGCGAAAACCTTGCTAACTTCATAATAT
>JAIZWN010000717.1 GCA_020443945.1 Candidatus Thiosymbion ectosymbiont of Robbea hypermnestra
TCTCGCTCGGTGCTCTCCTCTCGCCTTGGCGCGGTTGGGAGGGCTCTGAGGGTGAAAAATAGGGTGAAACGGGGTACCAGGGTCAGGCGACGGGGGCGCCGCTCGGCCCCGTTTTTCAGTGCTGATTATCCTCATAGGATGCTGCCCTCCTGTGTTCGGTTCCTTACCCGCCGGCGGTGGCTCTTTTGGAGACCAAGGTGTTTTCTTGCCGGCGGGTTCAGCGGATGTAGCGGGACAGGAAGGTCCCGAACCGTTCGGCGAAGGTGGCAACCGCCAGGCTACGCCGCACAAGCGTATCAAGCTCCCCATCGATATTGAAGTTCAGCTTGAAGGGGTGGCCGTCGTATAGGTCGGGATTGGCGCCCGCAAGGGAGATCGAGAGCCGCAGGTTGTCTTGGGTTGTGCCGTTCAAGGCGAGGGAGAGGGCGGTGTAATGGAAGTTCCGCAGGGCCTCGAACAGGAGCTCGGTCTGGCTGTTTTTGCCGAAGAACGCCGGTTTTTTCGCGGGCCGATAGCGCAGTACGCCGGGGGTTTCGGCCTGGATGGCGCCTTGGTCGATCGTGATCTCGGAGCCGCGTATGCGCAGGGGTATCCGCCCGCGCAGGGTCCCGGTGCCCCGGAGTCCATCGATGGGGATGAGCCGCAGCAGGTCGTTCAGCTCGATGTCGTCGAATGTGAGGAGGACGGGGTGTTCCGCCGCTGGCCGGTCGAGCCGTAAGCGGAAGGGTTTTGCTTGCAGGCTGCCGTTCCCCCAGGCGAAGCGGAGCTGTTCGATCCGCACGGATGCCTTGTGTCCGGTGCGAAACCGGATCAGGCCGTTGCGCAGGGGTACGCCGATGTCCAGGAGGGCGATCCGGATCTCCTGGGTCCCGAGCCGATTGCGCACTGTCCGGCCCGCGCGCCGGAGCCGTGTGTTGATCCCCCGGACCGATACCCCCCCCGGCGTGTCGAATCCCAGGTTGCGTAGCGCAAGGCGCAGGTGGGTGACGGGGACGCCCGCGACCCAGGACAAATCGCCGCTGAGGGCCAGGGAGCCGCGCGCCCGCTCGATGAGTCCTCCCAGGGCGGGCAGGATGTCGTCCGGCTGAAGTCCGCGGGGCGAGAAGCGAATTTTGTCGAGCGCGTAGCTGAGCTCGCCGATGGCCAATCCGAAGTCGTGCCGACCGCGCGCGGAAAGCTTGAGCGGTGTCTTGTGCCCCTGGGCCGCGAGCGCGAATGTCAGGGCCCCGTCCCAGCGGCCGTCGGCCTCGCCCGTCAGGGTCAGCCGCGGAAAGTCGGGAGGGGTGGCAAGGCTCCTGACGGTCGCGCGCCGCAGACGTACCGAGGCGGTTTGGCCCTGCCGCAGGGAGAGCGCCAGGTCCGCGACGGCCAGCGCCTGCCGGGTGAAGGTCAGGCGTCCCCCCTGGATGTCCAGCTTCAGGTCGAGGGCCTGGGTGGTGGGATCGCGTGTCGCGGATAGCCTGGCCTGGGGCGTGGCGCCGGTAAGCTTGCTGGGGGTCTGTCCGCCCGCGACCGTCAGGGCCACGGGGTGGCTCGGCAGGGTCAGCGCCAGGGCCGCCGGGGTGCCGGCGGCATCGAGCCGCAACAGCGGCTCTCCCTCGGCCTGGCGGATACAGAGCTCGAGGGGCCGTAACCACCGGACGACCCCCAGGTCCAGCCGCTTTGCCTTGACCGTTACACAGTCCTGCACGGTTAGCACCCGGCCGTCGCCCTCGCGCCTCAGGCGCCCTTGCAGCGCGATTTCGCCCCCGGTCAGGCGTCTGCCGTCGGGCGCGGTGTCGGCGGCGTCCAACCGCGCGGCGAGCCGGCCCTGCAGATGGGCCGCCGTCCCGGCCAGCCGTGCCTCCAGCGCCCGCAGGCGGATTTCCGTTCCCTGCCGGACCCATGTAGTGGGGTCGAGTCGGAGCCGCTCCAGATCGAGCCGGAGCCCGTCTTCCGCGTCTGCCGTGTATTCGACACGGCCGAAGGCGGTCCCCGCGATTTTCGGTCGGGATGGGCCACCCTGGAGGGCAAAGGCAATCGCCCCCGCGGCGGTTTGTCGCGCCAGGTCGGCGCTCGAGTCGAGGCTGAGCACGTACCCTTCGACGGCGGAGACCCAGAAGGTCATGGGCGGATCGGGGCCGACCAGACGACCGGTCAGCTCCCAGGGCGATGTGGGGACCGCCAGGAGCGAGCCATCGGCCAGGGACAGGTCCGCGTCCAGATGCCCCGAGGTCTCCGCTACCTGGCCGGGCAGGGTAACCCCCTGGATGCGCAGGGAGACCCGCCCAACCGCCGAGGCCCCCTCCAATGGGCGTTCGGAAGAAAGGGGCAAGCCCCCCCCGAACCCGACCGCCAGGGATACCCGACCCGCGAGCCCCTCGCCGAGCCCCGCCAGCTCACCCGGAACGGCCAGATCCAGCCCTTGTGCCTTCAGCTCCGCCGCGAAAACCAGCGCCGCCTCCGGCTCCTGGGCCCGGTCGGCCTGGACCTCGAGGGCCAGCGGCGCTCCGGCCAGGTGCGCCGTCAACTTGCCGGTGCCCGAGACACGCCCGTCCTGGTTCCACTCCAGAGTAGCCCGGCCCGCTCCCCGGATCTCCGGTCCACCGGAGAACCCACCCGCGGCGTCCGCCGGAGCCGCCGCCATTGGCACTGCGCCCTGCCGCTTTGGCCCCGCCTCCGCTCCCCGGACCTCCGGCCCGCCAGGGAACCCGCCCGCGGCGTCCGCCGGAGCCGCCGCCATCGGCATTGCACCCTGCCGCTTTGGCCCCGCCTCCGCTCCCCGAGCCTCCGGCGCCCCCCGGTGGCCGAATTCCAGGCGGGCGTCGAGCACCCTGGCGTCGGCGGCATCCGCCTGGGTCAGGATTCCGCTCAGCGGAATTTGCAGCGTTCCCTTCCCCCTCTCTAGTCGCAAACGGCTGGCCCGCAGCTCGAGGGCCGCAACCGGAATTGCCGGCGGCCCCGAATCGTCAGCCCCCGCCGCATCGGGCAGGGATACGCCCGCGAGACGGGGAATCCCGCCGTCCGGCGAGACGAAGCGCAGCTCCGCGCCCTCGATCAAGACCCTATCCAGAGGATAACCGCGCAGCAGCCTGGTCGGGCGAAAAAACAGGGTAAGCCGCTCCAACGTCTGCTCCCGGCCCGAGCCGAAGCTCAGCTCCGAGAGCGACAGATGGCCGAGAGAGAGCCCCTCGACGGTGAAATCGAGCTCGCCGAGACCACTCGCGGCCAGACGATTCTTTGCCCATCCCAGCAACAGCACGCCGGCCACGACCAATACCGCGGCAAAGACCGCCAAGAACAGCAGAACCCGACGCGCTCCCCTCATGCTCTGGTAAACCCCCGAGACTCCCGATGCAGACGGTCCCTAATCGAAAACCACACGGTCGCCATTGCCGACCATCAGGGAGCTGGCGGAACCCTGCTCGCCGGAACCGCGCACCACGGGATAACCGAGCGCGATCATCCTCTCGATGGCCGGCGCGCCGGTGCAATGATTGGCGGCGATCTTGCGGAAACCGAAGCGCCGCAGATCGGCAATCATCCCCTCTTGCTCGGGAGACAAGGCCGGGCCGAAGGGAGCGATATGAAGCCCCCCGTACAGACCATACAGGGTCGGCTCGGACGCCACATGGGCAAGCGCATAATCCGCCAGGGCCGTCACCGTCTGATGGCAACAACCGGTAGCGCAGACGGTCCCCTGGTCGCGAACCCGGAAATACAGGGATTGCTCCCCCCGGATGCCGAGCAGGATGGGCAGATCGAAGGCCGCCGCCACACAGCCGGGGTAAAGAACCGTCGGCGTATGCGGGGGCGTGACCAGCAGCGGGCCGGTATGGCGGACAAGCGGCGTCGGGTCCGTGCGGGTGGAGGCCGGGCGCTCACCGCGGATAAAGGCCAGCGCCTGCTCGGTGAGATTGGGCGGCACCCGCAGGGGGAGCTCCGGGCAGTGACGCAGAACCGCTTGCAGCCCCCACAGATGGTCCAGGTGTTCATGAGACAAAAAGAGAAACTCGATCTCCCCGCGCGCCAGCATCCCGTCGACGCCGGTCTCCTCGAAACGGCGCTGCATATAGGCCTCGTTCCATCCGCAGTCGAGGAGAAACTTGTGCCGCGCCCCATCCAGCTGCTCGACCTCGACCAGACTGGCGCTGCCCGCGGCATTGTCCGCCTGCCAGGGCTTATCCCACTGACTGGCGTCGGGGCCGCCGCTACCCTTGATATCCGCCAGCATACGGTCCGTATCGTGCCAGCCGATCTCCGAAATACAGGTGATGGTGACCGCACGACACTCACCCAAGCTACTCTTATCTTCTTTCGCCATAACCCCAATCACCCCCGATTGCCCCGAACCAGGCTTACCACCCCGGCGGCTCTTGTCAGGACTCGATCATCTCCCCCAGTCCGCGGCCGGGCTGCACCATGGGCAGCACGTTTTCCGTCTTGTCGATCCAGACATCTACCAGCACCGGACCCGGATGTTCGAGGGCCTCGCGCACCATCCCCGGCATTGCCCGCGGGTCCCGGACGCGCATCGTCTTGAGCTGCGGGTAGACGAACTGGAGCGCGGTCAGGTTCGGGAGCTGGGTCCGGCATTTGCGGTCCAGATCGATGCAGCCGGGGTCGCATTCGACGGTGCGCGCGAGACAGGTCTCGTAGTGGTTCCCGTCGTCCATCATGTCCTCCCACTGGCGCACCATCCCGAGATAGCCGTTGTTGAGCACGAACATCTTCGCCGGGATGCGGTTGGCGACCAGGGTCCCCAGCTCCTGGATATTCATCTGGAAGCTGCCGTCGCCGTCGATGAGCACCAGGGGCTTCTCCGGGTTCGCGTACCAGGCCCCGATGGCGGCCGGGAGTCCGAAGCCCATGGTCCCCAGCCCCCCGGAGCTGATCCACTGGCGCGGACGCCGGAACCGATAGTACTGGGTCGCCCACATCTGATGCTGGCCTACCCCCGTCGCCAGGGTCGCATCGCCCGCGGTCAGCTCCGAAATGGTCTCGACCACCGCCTGTGGCTTGATGTAATCCCCGGCGCCGTAAGGCTTGGGCATCTGCTCCCGCCAGGCGCCGACCCGCGCCAGCCAGTCCGGGTGGCGGGCGCTACGGTCGGAGGCCAGCGCATAGCGCAGAAAATCCTTAAGATCCGCGACCAGGGCCGGCTCCGCCTTGATCGACTTGCCGATCTCCGAGGGGTCTATGTCCACATGGGCGATCCGCTTGCCCGCCGCGAAATCCTTCACGGCCACCCGGTCGTCGAAACGGCCCCCCAGGGTCAGAATGAGGTCCGCGTCCCGCAGGGCATAGTTGGCGGGGATACTCCCGTGCATACCCGGCATCCCCAGATTGCAGGCATGATCGAAGGGCATGGCGCCCAGGGCGTTGAAGGTAGTCGCCACCGGGACCTCGAAGCGCTCCACGAATCGACGCAGCAGCTCCGCGGCATTGGCATGGACGATGCCGCCGCCCGCCTTGACCACCGGCCGCTCGGCCCTTGAGAGGGCATCGAGGATGGCGTTCGCCCTCCCCTGGTCGAAGGGAATGGATTCATGGCGACGCTTGTGCGGGGGGTTCATCGACCCCGCCGCCGCCAGTTGGACATCCTTGCAGAGATCCACCACCACCGGACCGGGCCGGCCGGTGGCGGCCAGGTGGAAGGCCTCGCGCAGAACCCACTCCAGGTCCGCCACCTCCTTGACCAGATAGTTGTGCTTGGAGATGGGACGGGTCAGGCCGACGGTATCCACCTCCTGAAAGGCGTCGGTCCCGATGGCGAAGCTCGGCACTTGCCCGGTGATGAACACCGTCGGGATCGAGTCCTTATAGGCATCGGCGATGGGGGTGATCAGATTGGTCGCCCCCGGACCCGAGGTGACCAGGGCGACGCCGGTCCGACCGCTGGCCCGGGCATAGCCCTCCGCCGCATGGCCGGCCCCCCCCTCCTGACGAAAGAGCACAAACCCGGGCACCGGCTCGCCGCGGCCCATGCGCCGGTTCAGCTCCACATGCAGGGGGATCACGGCGCCCCCGGTGTGGCCGAACAGAGAGGTTACCCCGAGACTGCCGAGCACATCCCAGAAGACGCCGGCGCCGGTGCGGTTCGAATCATTCATCACGAAAACGGATTCCAAGAGTCCAAGCGTAGAAGAACGCCAATGTTAACGGCTGGCGGCAAAGCTTACACGACCCGAGCGGATCACATCCTTACCGTCATTCCGGCGGGGAGTGCCGGCGTCCCGCCGGCTGGGCGGGCACGGAGTCGGCAGGATACCGGCGGTCCCAGCCTCCTGGCGCGTGGGAACGAACCACAATGGGCACCGGCACCCGGAACCGACATCGGCGGTTCCTGCAACCCGCCGTCCCTGGCGACGGCAAAGGCCGGGGGATCCGAACCATTATCGGGCCGCAGGGTGACCCATCACCACCTATAATTTTGCCGCCACCTGCCCGCCCTCCGGAGAGTGTCGCCTTCCGCGACACCCTCCGAAAAGGCGCGCGAACAGGGAATTGCTCTGCTACCATCTTAATCTGAGCCGTGCGCTAAGGTTACGGCGATGTTTTCAGGATATTTCCTGCCGGGAGATCGATCGATGAAGATACGCTGGATAAAGCTCGGCGCCGCAATCTGCGCCGGCAACCTGTTGGCGGCCGGTTGCGTCACCGACGAATACGGCAATCGGCGGCCACTGACGGAGACCGAGCAGGGGGTCGGCATCGGCGTGCTCGCCGGCGCCGTCCTCGGCGCCGCGGTGGCGGACAAATCCACCAAGGGCGCCCTGATCGGGGCCGTGGGGGGAGGCATCGCCGGCGGCCTGATCGGCAACTACATGGAAAAACAGCGCCGCGACTTCGAGCGACTGCTGGCCCCGGAGATTACCGCCGGCGTCATCCGCGTCGAGGCCCTGCCCGACGACCGGCTGCTGGTCGGCATGACCAGCGAGACCACGTTCGCGGTGGATTCGGACCGGATCGAGCCCGGCTTCTACAGCACCCTGGACAAGATCTCGGACGTGGTGAACAGGTACGGGAAGACCCGGCTCGACATCGCCGGCCATACGGACAGCACCGGCTCGACCGCCCACAACCAGGGGCTCTCCGAACGGCGCGCCCAGGCGGTGCAGAACTACCTGCTCAGCTCGAACGTATACCCCGCCCGCCTCGACGCCACCGGCTACGGCGAGAACCAACCCATCGCCGGCAACCAGACCGAGGCGGAACGGCGGCGTAACCGCCGGGTGGACATCACCATCATCCCCATCGCCGCCCAAGGCTGATCCCCCCATCCGTGTGAGCCCACGGGTAGGCTGGGCAAAGCCAGCGCCCGGCAGGCCGATTTGGAGCCCCAGGCATCCCCCAGGGTCCTACGGACCGGGGCTGCCCAGGATTCCTTGAGGGACCTGCATCTTTACAAATGAGTCAGGTTGGTGCGCTGCACAAAAACAGTTCTGTCTCTTGTTGGGCGGGAATCGCAAATTCTTTGAACCACGGATGTACACGGATAAACACAGATCACAATCCGCGTTTATCCGTGTACATCAGTGGTTCTTCGGTGCGGTTGGTCACGCCTCGTGGTCTTGAGGCCAAGCCTCGCTAGAGACTGTCTAATGAAGATAGCCTTGAGGTGGACCCCAACCAAGAGTGCGGTGTGAGAATCGGCAGTATCGATTGAAGCGGAGTGCCAGGAATCAGGGGAGAAACCCATATGAACCGTGAACCTACGCCCACGGTCTTCGTCGTGGATGACGATCAGGCGATACGCAATTCGCTCACATGGCTCATCGAGTCCGTCGGTATGCCGGTCAAGACCTATGCCTCGGCGGACGAATTCCTGAGCAGCTACTATCCGGGTCGGGTCGGGTGTCTGCTCCTGGACGTACGCATGCCGGGAATGAGCGGTATGGAGCTGCTGGCCCATCTGGTGCGGGAGGATTCCCGCCTGCCGGTCATCATGATTACCGGACACGGCGACGTAGCCATGGCCGTCGAGGCCATGAAATCCGGGGCCGCGGATTTCATCGAAAAGCCCTTCCACGACGAAGAGCTGCTGACCAGCATCCGCAACGCCCTGAAGCTCGACGAGAAGCGACGCCTGCTCCGCTCCCAGCGGGCGGAGATCGCCGTCCGGCTGGCGGAGCTGACCCCGCGCGAGCACGAGGTCATGGCCATGGTCACCGCGGGACGCGCCAACAAGGAAATCGCCGCCGTACTGGGGGTGAGCGCCAAAACGGTAGAGGCCCATCGCGCGCGGGTGATGGACAAGATGCACGCGCGATCCCTGGCCGAATTGGTGCGGATGGCCCTGATCGTGGACGGCGGCGACATGCAATCCCTTTGAGGACGCCTGTTTCCGGTAGTGCTCGAGGCGCCCTTTGGATTCCCTTTCCCCGATCCTCTCCCGGAGGGAGAGGGGAAGCAAAACCGCTGCCGGTAGGGGTAAATCTGGTAGTGGTCGGGGAAATCGCGTAATGGTTCAAACCTCACCGATTCCCGACCGGGAAGGCCGGCCCCGGTGGGGCCGGCCTTGCGGTCGTTACCGCAGATAGGGGCCGTCTTCTCCGATGCGGCCGGGACCGTCGAGGACATAGATGCCGGCGGAGTTGGCGCGCACGCCGAAGGAGATATTACCGCCGCCGACCCGCAGCTCGTTGCCGGTAACGGCATCCCGATAGAGGCCGTCGCGGACATTGCCCACATTGATGCCCTGATCCGAGCCGATGGCGAGCCCGACCACGCAATAGCTCCCGCCATTGTTGTAGTCGCGCACAAAGCTCATGCCGCTGCCCCATTCGCCCACATGGCTCATGGGTCCCTTCTGCAGGGCGGGGATGGCGCGGCGGATCTGATTGAGCCGCCGGATGTGCCGATACAGGGGATGGCTCTGGGTCTCGGGCAGGCGCTCGTCAGTCAGGTGGTCGCCGAAGTAGGCGCGGCCGGTGGTGTCCAGGGTATCGTTGTTGCTGATGATGTCCTGGGGCGCGGCGCGCATAAAGGCGATCTCCTCGCCCTGATACAGGCAGGGGATGCCGCGGATGGTCCACAGCAGATTGTAGGTCGCCGCCGCCATCCAGTCGTCGCCCTGGAACCGGAAGCGGAAGTCGTTGTCGGGACCTACGTCGTGGTTCTGCAGAAAGGTCACCAGCCAGGTGGCATCGCCGTAGACCCAGTCGTTGCCGAGGATACCGCCGATCCCCCCGTAGTGCCCGCGGCTCACATTGTCGCGGAAGGTAGAGAAGAGACCGAAGTCGAGCACCGAGAACCCCGAGTCCCCGCCCGAGTTGGGATTGTGCGGATCGTCCCCCAGGCGCGTGTACCACCAGGGGCGGATAGTAGAAGGACCATTGTCGTCGCCGAACAGATCGCCCCAGCCGGTGCCCTTGACCAGATTCTCGCCGAAGACGAACAGCCCCAGCTTATGGGTCTTCCAGGCATTGACGTATTCGAGCAGATTGCTCCGCTCGATGTGCTTGACGGTGTCGATCCGCAGGGCATCCACGCCCATATCCAGATAGCGGCTGATGGACTCGATCAGATAATCCTTCACCACCTGGTGCTCGGTGTTGAGATCGATGCAGTCGCCGGCCATGTGGCGGCTCTGCAGGGGCCACCGTGACTCCCAATCGCCGCCCATGATAAAGCCCTCCTGGTGATACCAGGTGGGGTCCAGACGGGTGGCGTCGATGCCGAAAAAGCGGTTGGGATTATAGCCGGGGCTGGGCACCCGCGCGCCGGTGAGGGGATCCGTCAGGGGCTCGACGCCCTGGGGGTCGCTCCCCTGGCGCTCACGGAACCACTCGGGCGCCACCGGATTATCGTTGTCCGCCCGGGCGGGGTTCCGGTAATCGCCGAGGTTGCCCTGGTAGGGCCCGTTGTCGATCCGTCCCTGCCGCGAACCCTGGGGCACATAGTATTTGATCGGCAAATGGTCGATCCACACCCGGTCGCGGATGCCGTACTGGGAGGAGTGGTTGATCACCACATCCTGAATGATCTTGATGCCGCGGGCGTGGGCCTCGTTGATGAGGTCCTGATAGGTGGCATCCGGGGACTCCAGGCGCGGATCGATGCGGGTCCAGTCATAGGCATGGTAGCCGTGGTAATCCAGGCCCGAGCGGTTCTCCACCGGCGGCGTGATCCAGATGGCGGTAAAGCCGAGATCCCGCAGATAATCCAGGCGCTGAATCAGACCGCGGAAATCGCCCCGCCAGTGGGGATCGATCGCCTCGCCGGTCGCCGGGTCGAAACGGATGCGGTCGCGGCAGAAATAATTGTTGCTCGGATCCCCATCGTAAAACCGGGCGGTAAGGAGAAAATAGATGGTCTCCTCGCGGAAATCGCCGGTCGCCAGGGTCGGACCGATGTTGAAATAAAAGCCGCGTTGCGTCTCGTTGCCGGCGCCGTCCACCACCAGAAACCGGACCCTCGTCGTGGCCTCGATAGGCACCGCCGGACCCGCCAACCCATCCGTCGCGCTGCCTGTCACATAGACGGGCGCGGAAACATCGGGCTCGCTCCCGTCGAGGGTGAAATAGGCGGTGATGGGCGCGGGTCGGTTATCACGCACGGTAAATACCACCTGGATGGGCTCCCCGTAGGTTCCGCCGACGTGACTCGACGCGATCACCGGGCGTTGTAGATCCGCATTCGGATCGATAGTGTAACGGAAGGTGCGCGTCTGCCCCTGCTCGCCCGCGCTGTTGACGCCGACCACCGTCAGCGTCGCCGTCCGCTCGAGGGGAATAGCTCCGGTATAGCGCGAGGATTCGGGCGTGGGGTCCGTAGCGTCCAGGGTATAAAAGAAACGATCGTCATCGTTCGAGCCCTCGAGCGTCACCCGCTGGGCCTGGTTATAGAGCCCACCCCGCGGGGTCGCCCGCACCACCGGAATCTGAGGCCGCTCCGGATTCTCGTCATACCAGCTATTGCCGGTAAAAAACCAGCCGTCCCCCTCCCGGCGCAGATTGCCCGTTTGTCGGCCGGCGCCATCATTAAACACCAGGCTCGCGGCATCCATATCCTCCCAGGTAAACGCAAACCAGTCGTTGCCCTCCGCCGTCATAGGCACACCGGGCCAGGCGCTCGGCGCGCCCCCCGGCGACAGCGCCCAGAAATGGACATTGATCGCCTCGCCCCAACCGACGGGCCGCTTGAAATGAACCCTGAGTGGCATCTTCTCGACCTCCCTAGTCTAGTTTCATTCTATTCTACATGTTCGTAGGGAACGCCCTCTGTGGCGTTGCGAATGGCCCGCACAACGCCACGTCGGCCGTTCCCTACGCAATATGAAAATTAGAGTGACATGGGTACTAGTGCCTCGTTTCACCTTATTTTTCGCTCTCAGCGCGGCGAGAAGTGGTCAGCCGCGAGGCGCGTGAGCGCAGGAATAGCTACCCCTATTGCAAGCTCGCGCAACGACGCGGATGGCAGCTTTAGTCGCGTCTGAAGGGAACCCCCCAACCGCGCCAAGGCCAGGCGTGGCGTTGCTCTCTTGCTCGGTGTTCTCTCTCGCCTGGGCGCGGTTGGGAGGGCTCTGAGGGTGAAAAATAAGGTGAAACGGGGCACTAGATACGCGGCCGCGGCGGCAAAACCGCCGGACCCCTGATCCCCCCAAACCTTCGCCGATCGCCGTTCGGAACCACCCCGCGCCGGGGACCCCGCGAGCCCCCCGGGCCGGACGGAATCGCCCGCCCTTCCCCCGATCCCTCTCCGGCTTCGGGAAGGTGCCCCCAAACCGGGCGGGACTCGGCCCCCTCACCCTGCGAGAATGCCACCTTTTACGACACCCTCCCTGCGGTCGGGGCAGGCGGCAACCTACTGCAAGTGTAGTTCCTTATTTCCGACTTTGTGGGAAAGGGGAAATGGGGTCAGGTCTTGATCCGTGACCTTGCAAGGTCACGGATCAAGACCTGACCCCATTTCCCACGATCCCACTCCTCCTGTATCTTCTCGGAATGCGTCTGGAGAAGATCAAGCTCGCCGGCTTCAAGTCCTTCGTCGACCCCACCACCGTCCGGTTTCCCAGCAACCTGGCCGGGGTGGTGGGGCCGAACGGATGCGGCAAATCCAATGTCATCGATGCCGTGCGCTGGGTGATGGGCGAGAGCTCGGCCAAGATGCTGCGCGGCGAGTCCATGTCGGATGTCATTTTCAACGGCTCCACCGGCCGTAAGCCCGTGGGCATGGCGGGTATCGAGCTGGTGTTCGACAACAGCGACGGCGCCGCCGGCGGGGAGTACGCCGGGTTCGGCCAGATCTCGGTCAAGCGGCAGGTCTCCCGGGACGGCCAGTCGGCCTATTTTCTCAACGGCTCCCGGTGCCGCCGCCGCGATATCCAGGACCTGTTTCTGGGCACCGGGTTGGGCCCGCGCAGCTACGCCATTATCGAGCAGGGTCTGATCTCCCGGTTCATCGAGGCCAGGCCCGAGGAGCTGCGGCTGTTTCTGGAGGAGGCGGCGGGCGTCTCGAAATACAAGGAGCGACGGCGCGAGACGGAGAACCGGATGCGCCATACCCGCGACAATCTGGACCGCCTCGACGATCTGCGGGAGGAGGTTGCCAAACAGCTCCAGCATCTGGAGCGTCAGGCCGCCACCGCCGAGAAGTACCAGCGCCTCAAGCGGGACGAGCAACGGCTGGAGGCGGAGCTCGGCGCCCTGCGCTGGCGCGCGCTCGACCAGGAGCTCGGCGCCCGGGACGAGGCCCTGCGGACCCAGGAGACGGAGCTGGAGGGCCAGATAGCGCGCCAGCGGCGGCTGGAGGCGGACGGCGAGGAGGTGCGCGGCCGCTACGTGGAGGCGTCGGACGGGTTCAACGAGGTCCAGGGCCGCTACTATGCCGTCGGCGCCGAGATCGCGCGCGCCGAGCAGGCCATCCAGTTCGCCAGGGAGAGCCGTCGCCGCCAGGAGACCGAGGCCGAGCGCCTGGAGCGCGAGCATACCGCGGCCGAGGAGCTGTGCACCCGCGACGAGCGGGCCCTGGCCGAGCTCGACGCCGCCCTGGCTACGGAGGGGCCCGAGCAGGAGGCGGCCGACGCGGCGCTGGCGGAGGCCCTGACCCAGGTAAGCTCCGCCGAAGCGCGGCTCGGGGAGTGGGAGGCGGAGTGGGACGAATTCAACCGGCGCGCCGCCGCCCCCGCGGAGCTGGCCCAGGTGGAACGGACCCACCTCGACCATCTGGAGCAGCGCATGAAGCAGGTTCGATCCCGCCAGGAGCGGATCGAGGAGGAGCTGGGGCGGCAGGATACCGGGGAGCTGGAGGCCCGGATCCAAAGCGGTCGGGAACAGGAACGCGAATACGGGGAGCGGATCGCTACCCTCCGGGAACAAACGCAGGGCCTGGTGACGACCCTCCGGGAGCAGGAACGGGAACTACGCGCGCTGGGGGAACAATTGGACGCGGCGCGCACCGGGCTGCAATCGGCGCGGGGCAGGCAGGCCGCGCTGACCGCGCTGCAAGAGTCGGCCCTGGGCGAGACGGACACGGGCGTTGCCGATTGGTTGAGCGCCCAGGGGTTGGCGGACGCTCCCCGACTGGCCGACGAGCTGAAGGTCGAGCCCGGCTGGGAGCCGGCGGTGGAGGCGGTGCTCGCGGCTCACCTGCGGGCCGTCCGCGTCGACTCCCTGGATCGGGCCGGAGCCGCGGCGGCCACGGCGACGGAGGCGCTCGGCGCCCTGGCGCTGCTCGACGGATCGGCGACCACCGGCCCCCCGGCGGCCCCCGACTCGCTCCTGGCGCGGGTGCATTGTCCCTGGCCCCTGCAGGGGCTGCTCGGGGCCGTGCGGGTGGCGGAGAATCCGCCGGAGGCCCTGGGCCGGCGCGGCGGTCTCGAGCCGGGCGGGGTCCTGGTCACCCGGGACGGGGTCCTGGTCGGAGCCAACTGGCTGCGCACGCCGGAGACAAACGGCGCCCTGGGGGGCGTGCTGATCCGGGCCGAGGAACTGGAGGAACTGGCGCGCCGGGTCGCAACCCTCGAAACCCAGGCCCGGACCCTGGAGCAGGAACAGGAGCAACGGCGGGCGCGCCGGCGCGAGCTCGAGGAGGAGCGCGAGGCACTGGGCGCCGAGACCGCCGGGCTCGAGAAAGCGGCCGCCGACATCCGGGCGGACCTCAAGGGACACAGCGCCCGACTGGAGCACCAGCACGAGCGGCGCGCCGCCCTGGAGGCGGAGCGCGCGGAGCTGGCCGAGCGTCTGGAGGAGGCCCTGGCCGAGGAGGCGGCGGCCAGGCAACGCCTGCACGGGGCCCTGGAGGAGATCGAGACCTTGGCCGACCGCCGCCAGACCCTGACCGAGCGCCGCGGGACCCTGCGCGGCCAGGTGGCGCAGGCGCGGGAACAGGAACGCACGGCACGGGAGCGGGCCCATCGCCTGCAAGTGGGCATCGAGGCGCGCCGGGCCTCCCGCGAGGCCCGGCTGCGCAGCCTGGAGCGGGCACGAAAACAGTGCGAGCAGCTCGCCGAACGCTGCGAATCCTTGCGGCTGAGCCTGGAGGTCTCCCAGGAGCCGCTGGCCGGTCAAGAGCGCGGGCTCGCGGAGCAGCTGGCCCGGCGTATCGAGGTCGAGGAGGAGCTGGGGACCGCGCGGCAACGGATGGAAGAGCTGGACACCCGCGCGCGCGCGCTGGAGCAGGAGCGCCACCAGGTCGAGCAAGACTTAAACGAACGCCGGCGCGCGCTCGATGCCCTGCGCCTGGCACACCAGGAACAGCTGGTGCGCCGACGCACCCTGGAGGAACAGCTGACCGAGAAGGGCCTGGAGCCACAGGCGCTACTCACCGACCTGGCGGTGGACGCCACCGAGGAGACCTGGCGGGAGCGCCTGGAGCAGGTCTCGGCGCGCATCACCCGCCTGGGCAACATCAACCTGGCCTCCATCGACGAGCTCGCGGAGCAATCCGAGCGCAAGCGCTACCTGGACGCCCAGCACGCCGACATCTCCCGCTCCCTGGAAACCCTGGAGCAGGCCATCCGGCGCATCGACCGCGAGACCCGGGGCCGGTTCAAGGAGACCTTCGAGAGCGTGAATCAGGGCTTCCAGCAGCTCTTCCCGCGCCTGTTCGGCGGCGGTCACGCCTACCTGGAGCTCACCGGCGAGGACCTGCTGGAGACCGGCGTCACCGTCATGGCGCGCCCGCCGGGCAAACGCAACACCAGCATCTACCTCCTCTCCGGCGGCGAAAAGGCCCTGACCGCCGTGGCCCTGGTATTCGCCATCTTCCAGCTCAACCCGGCCCCCTTCTGCATGCTCGACGAGGTAGACGCGCCCCTGGACGACGCCAACGTCGGGCGCTTCTGCGAGCTGGTGCGCTCTCTCTCCGACCGGGTGCAATTCATCTTCATCACCCACAACAAGGTGACCATGGAGATCGCGGACCACCTCCTGGGGGTGACCATGCAGGAGCCGGGCGTCTCCCGTCTGGTAGCGGTGGATGTAGAAGAAGCGGTACGGCTGGCGGCGGTATCCTGACGGCAAACCCCTGCCGGAATGACGGGTTTCTACTTCGTCGTCATTCCGGGTGGGACCCCAAGGAACCTAGGGGGCATTCTCAATTCTCACACAAAGACACCAAGCCACCAAGAGAGACAAGGGTGAAAGGGAAACGACCATGGTCTTTAGAGTCTGCGATGACAATCTCGCGGACGATCAGCGACGGCAGGGAAGAATTCTTTGTGTCTTTGTGGCTTTGTGTGAGAACAAACGTTGAACATCACGCAGGATTTACCCACTACCC
>JAIZWN010000718.1 GCA_020443945.1 Candidatus Thiosymbion ectosymbiont of Robbea hypermnestra
CACCTGGCTGATATTTTAAAAGAAAATATACCCTTGGCTACATCGATCAATACGGAGAAGGCGCGTTCGGAGCTTATAATTTCTCCGATTCTGGTGGAATTGAGAAAAATCTTCGACCGTAAAATCAGCCTGTTTTCCGGCATCGAGCTGAACATCGACAAAGAAAAGGAGCTAAACGGATTTTGTGATTTCATTATCAGTTTATCTCCTGAGCAGCTATTTTTGAAATCCCCCATATTGACCATAGTCGAAGCCAAAAATGAAAATATAATGAGTGGACTCGGTCAATGTATCGCGGAGATGATCGCATCGAAAATCTTCAATGAAAACGAGGGAAACACCAAAAATAGCATTTATGGCGTAGTGACTTCCGGCAGCCTTTGGAAGTTTCTGAAATTGGTAAAGAACGAAGTGCATATCGATTTGGATGATTATGGAATAAAGGAGCTTGGTAAGATTATGGGAATACTGTCCGGTATGGTGGAACAAAGGGCTTGAGGGCGCCTTGGATTCTTCAAGGCGCCTATCGATGATTTTGAAGAATTTTATACGCGCTCACCCTGCACGGTGGACCACCTGGACCGAGTGGATGGAAGGTAGCCGGTAAAATGACAAAATCGGTATGTTTATTCAACCATAAAGGCGGCGTCAGCAAGACTACGACGACCTTTAATCTTGGCTGGGTATTGGCCAACCATGGTCACAAGGTGCTGATTGTCGACCTTGATCCGCAATGCAATCTTACCGGGCTTGTGCTGGGATATAGCACCGTTGAAAATGGAAAAATGGAAGGTTTTTATTCGAGCAGGGAAAATTTGACCATGAAGCCTGTCGTGGAGGCCGCGATAAAAGGATCCGAGCCGGATATTTTCATAAAATCGGAGAATGGCAAGCTCTTCCCGACGGAGAACCCGGGCCTGTTTTTGCTTCCCGGGCATTTGAATACTTCGGATCTCGATTCACAAATCAGCGTTTCCCTGAAAATAGCATCCGGGGTGCCGGCAACCAAAAATGTGCCTGGCGCGCTCCCTGAAATACTGCATAAAATCTCAAAGAAAGAAGATATTGATTATGTTATATATGATTTAAGCCCCAATGTCGGCGGGTTGAACGAGGTGATCGTCATGTCGAGCGATTACTTCATTATACCGACATCCCCGGACTATTTCTGTTTACAGGCCATAGGGTCGCTTGAAAAGAATATAAGAAAATGGCACAGGGATATTATTCGGTTCATAGAGGACAACGATTTCTCCAAGGCGAATTTCCCGATACACAATAACCCGAAATTTTTAGGGGCTATCCAACAGAGGTATCGGCCGCGGAAGGAGAAGCCGGCTAAATCCTTCCAGAAATGGATCGATATAATCAGGGAATCGATCAATGAAAACCTCGTTCCGTCGCTTGCAAAGATAGACTGCGTGGTTGACGGCGAGAGGATGAATACGGCATTGGAAAATACGGACCTGGAGCCCTATGACCTGGCGCATATCCCGGACTTCAATTCTTTGATAGCGATCAGCCAACAGCTATCAAAACCGGTCTTTTCGTTGACCGACGCTGAGATTGCCGAGGTAGGGAGAGTTTTTGGTCATGCGGAAAAGACAATGCAGATCAGTAGGGACAATTTTAAAACCGTTTTTGCCGACTTGTGCGCAAGGGTATTGATTTTGACATCCTGATCCGCGGATTTTTCCGGGGCGCGCGGTAGTGACTCGCACTCGGTTGCCCCGCGCGGGCGGTGCTCGGCTCCTTGCCATCTTCCGGCAAAGGGTTATGATTGCCGTCGTTTTCCCTTCCGACAAGCAAAACCGCCTCGTTGAAGGCATCCGGTAAGACCCGTTTGGGCTGCCCTGTGGTCGCTCGAACTCGATGACTTTCCCGGAGAGCACGGCACATGGGTAGCGATAATCATGGGTAAGAGCAACGACGCCAAGCTGCTTTACTGCTCGTTCTGCGGTAAGAGTCAGCATGAGGTGCGCAAGCTGATCGCCGGTCCCTCGGTTTTTATCTGCGACGAATGCGTGGATCTGTGCAACGACATTATCCGCGAGGAGATCCAGGAGGATGTCGGTACGGCGACCAGCAAGCTGCCCAAGCCCCGTGAGATCAAGGAGATTCTCGATCAGTATGTCATCGGCCAGGAGCGGGCGAAGAAGGTGCTCTCGGTCGCCGTCTACAACCACTATAAGCGGCTCGAGGTCGAGGATGCCGAGGCGGATATCGAGATTGCCAAGAGCAATATCCTGCTCATCGGCCCCACGGGTTCCGGCAAGACGTTGCTCGCCGAGACCCTGGCGCGGCTGCTGGACGTGCCCTTCACGATCGCCGATGCCACGACCTTGACGGAGGCGGGCTATGTGGGCGAGGACGTCGAGAATATCATCCAGAAGCTGTTGCAGAAGTGCGATTATGATGTGGAGAAGGCCCAGACGGGTATTGTCTATATCGATGAGATCGATAAGATCTCGCGCAAGTCGGACAATCCTTCCATCACCCGTGATGTGTCCGGGGAGGGGGTCCAGCAGGCCCTGCTGAAGCTCGTCGAGGGCACCATCGCCTCGGTGCCGCCCCAGGGTGGGCGCAAGCACCCCCAGCAGGAGTTCCTCCAGGTAAATACCGCCAATATCCTGTTTGTCGTCGGGGGGGCCTTCGCCGGTCTCGACAAGGTGATCCGCAACCGCTCGAAGAAGGGGGGCATCGGCTTCGCGGCCGAGGTGCATGGTCAGGACGACGAGAAGAAGGTGGGCGATCTCCTGCGCGAGGTCGAGCCGGAGGATCTGATCCGTTATGGCCTGATTCCCGAGTTCATCGGCCGCCTGCCGGTCATCGCCACGCTGGAGGATCTGGACGAGGCGGCCTTGATGCGGATCCTGACCGAGCCCAAAAACGCCCTGACCAAGCAGTATGTCCGTCTCTTCGAGATGGAGGGGTGCAGCCTGGAGCTGCGCGAGGATGCCCTGACGACGATTGCCCGCAAGTCGACGGCCCGCAAGACCGGCGCCCGGGGCCTGCGGACCATCATGGAGCAGGTCCTGCTCGATATCATGTACGACTTGCCGTCGATGGACAATGTGAGCAAGGTGGTCATCGACGGCGCGGTGGTTGCCGGCGAGACCGAGCCCTTCATTCTCTACGATGGGGTCGAGCAGCAGCGCGCCGTATCGGAGTGACCGGGCGCCCGCGCGGCGGACCCGACCCGTACCGGCAGGCGCGTGCGGGCGGCCTTGCCGCGTGGAGCCGCAAGCGCGGGGGGCCTGGTGTCGCGGCCCCGGGCATCCCATACCGAACCCCCGTGACGGGCGCGCAATCCTTCCCTCGTTTTGCCCTCCCCATCGCGAGGGTGTCGCCAAGGCTCATCCCTGGGCTTTGGCGACGCGGAATCGGAAAATGGCGATTTCCCGATTCCGCCATCTTCAACGGTTTGCCGCCGTCAGACAGGGCGGTAGTGTTGTAGTTTTGTGATCTGTGATGCTTGAATCCGCGGATTACGCGGATTCTCGCCGATGAAAAAATGCGGTAATCC
>JAIZWN010000719.1 GCA_020443945.1 Candidatus Thiosymbion ectosymbiont of Robbea hypermnestra
CATGAGTTCAGGAACACCGAGCTGCGTCAAGTGGTGCGCGACGCCGCGCTGGGCAAACGCTTTGCCGATGCCTTGGTGCAAGTTATCCTCGAGGATGGCGGGCAACAGTGGCTCTACATCCACATCGAAGTCCAGGGGCAGCGCGACAGCGACTTCGCCCGGCGCATGTTTACTTACAACTATCGGCTCTTCGACCGCTACGCCTGCCCCATCGCCAGCCTCGCCGTGTTGGCCGATGAGGATGCAGGGTGGCGACCCGATTCCTATGGCTTCGAGGTCCTGGGTTGTCGCCATACGCTCGAATTTCCAATCGTCAAGCTCATCGACTATGCGGACCGCGCCGAATCACTCGAAGCGAACCCCAACCCCTTCGCCCTGGTTACCGCCGCGCATCTGCATACCCGCCGGACCAAAAGCGATCCACAGGCCCGC
>JAIZWN010000720.1 GCA_020443945.1 Candidatus Thiosymbion ectosymbiont of Robbea hypermnestra
TTTACCGTATGGCAATACAAGAATGAATCCCAGTAGAAAGAAAACCTTTGTTCTCAATTTAATATTCTAAAAGCAAAGTGCCGAGATCGTAACTAATAAGCCGCTTAATTAATTAATACAAACCATTCTATTGGAGTACTTACTAGCCCAAAGCGATTAACTGAGGAGAAACCATGTTCAACACCGTACTCGAAGCCATAACGCGAGTGCACTGAACCGCGTTCAGGTAGACCCTGAACGGGCGGGCCTCAGTGCGGTCGCCTCCGCACCGAGGCCCTAACCACAACCCACCTACTACGGAGGTAGGCTATGGCTAACTGCGATTCTACGCGCACTTTCAACGAGGAGACCATGGTTCGCATCCGGGATGCCCTGCTGATCGGGCTAACCGCATTCGGTGAGATCGAGCGGTTGTCCAACGCCCAAGAGGTCTGGGCACGGATAGGGAAGAAGACCAAGAAGGATCTGCGGGCAGTCCATCCCACCGGCACCTCGGATGTGGTGTCCCGGTTCGCGGATGCGTTGCGCGCCGTGGATTAGGCGCTGGTACACGCGGCGGCCAGTTGGCCGCCGCGGGTCAGAAATGGGCGCTGGTAGTCGTGGCTAGTCAGGTATATAGGTCCCTTTTTTATCCGTAGATTTCGCAGATTCGCGCAGATTATTTTCCGAAGAAAATCTGCATCCATCTGCGTAATCCGCGGATTTACTCTTGCTCCTGTACTACCAGGAAGGACATCAGCTCGAAATCATCCAGGCCGGAAATGGGGTTGGTCAGGGCCGTGGTTCTCGCGCCGGTGAGCGGGCTGTCGAGGTCCTTTACGACACCCTCCAGAGGGGTGGTGCCGGATGGCGAATCGAGCGGCGGCTCGTTTGCCGCGTCCCCCAGGGTTACCGCAAGGGCGCCGCTGTTCTCCAGGGCAGCCTCGATCAGAGGTACGCTGTCCCACTCGACGACGAAGGAGATCTGGAGCCAGGCCATGGATACCGACAATCGGGAGGGCTGCCGAGGGATCGAGACGGTCTCTAGGGGGTGTTCTCGATTAAAAAATTATTGTATAAATTCAAATAGTTCTAACGATTGGGAAGAACCTTCTGATGCCTCGTATGATGTTGCGTAATGACCAATGGGATCGAATTGCCCCCTTGCTTCCGGGTAAAGCCGGTGACCGCGGGGTTACCGCCCGTGACAACCGCCTGTTTGTGGAAGCGGTCCTGTGGATTCTGCGCACCGGCTCCCCGTGGCGTGATTTACCCCCGGAATTCAGCCATTGGCATCAGGTTTATGTACGGTATAACCGCTGGTCTCACAAGGGTCAGTGGGCCGTGATTTTCCACGCCCTGGCCCAAGACCCGGATTGGGAATGGGTGAGGGTGGACGGCAGCATTGTCCGAGTTCATCAGCACGGTGCGCCGGCAAAAACACAGCAAACTGACGAGGCCGTTGGTCACTCCCGCGGTGGCTTGAGCACCAAGATTCACGCGGTCTGCGATGCCCTGGGCAATCCGGT
>JAIZWN010000721.1 GCA_020443945.1 Candidatus Thiosymbion ectosymbiont of Robbea hypermnestra
TTTGCTTTTAGAATATTAAATTGAGAACAAAGGTTTTCTTTCTACTGGGATTCATTCTTGTATTGCCATACGGTAAAATGGCATAAAAGGTAGCTTTGGCAAAACCAAAAGCCGACTCCTGTCGCAACAAATTCGGATCAGTTCGATGGAATACACAAGCATTGAGACTCGCACCTTGTCTCAACACGAGATCGCTCAACTCGCTCATATGATGAAAAGCGATGCGCCTCCTCAGGTGCGCAATCGCGCCCACGCGATTCTGCTGTTGTTCGAAGATCGCAGAAGGTTCGATGAAGTTGCGAAGATTTTAAGAGTGCACACGAATACAGTCCGTAACTGGGCCGAGCGTTGGGTCACGGAAGGAAGCGATGGGTTATACGATCGCGAAGGACGTGGCGCGAAGCCGCTCTTTTGCACCGCGGAAGAACAGATCATTTTGGAATGCCTCGAGAAAGAACCGCGCTCGCTACGCAAACTGACCACCGAGGTGGCAACACGAACAGGCAAGACAGCACATGTCGAAACTTTGCGCAGGATTCTGAAGAAGCACGGTAAGACCTGGAAAAGACAGAGAAAAGTACCAAAAGGAAAACCTGACGAAGAGGAATATGAGCAGACGAAATCCGAGTTGGAGGAACTGCGAAACATGGCGAGCGAAGGCGAGTTTGACTTGTATTACTTCGACGAATCCGGGTTGAGCCTGGATCCTTATGTACCATACGCTTGGCAAGCTCTTGGAAGAGACGGCACAATAGGCATTCCCGCCGCCCGCTCGAAGCGGATTAACCTGTTAGGTTTCATGAACTTTACCGGTGATAAACTCACGGCTTTCGAACCTGAGGGCTCGGTGGACAGCGAGGTAATTATCGACATCATGGACGAATTCTGCAAGCATCTCGAACGTCCCGCCGTTATGGTTTTGGATAACGCCTCGATTCACAGCAGCAAAGTGGTGGCAGCCAAAAGAGAAGAATGGGATCGCCGAGGTATGACGCTCTACTTTCTGCCCACTTATTCGCCGGAACTTAATTTGATCGAAATCTTGTGGAGAAAAATCAAATACGAGTGGATACCCCGCTCGGCTTATGACAGCATCTTCAATCTCAGATCGGCGATTAGAAAGATTATTGAT
>JAIZWN010000722.1 GCA_020443945.1 Candidatus Thiosymbion ectosymbiont of Robbea hypermnestra
ATCCCGGCAGGGATTGCCGGAGCCCAGGTGCCAGGGATGGCCAGTCACCGGACCCTGTGAGGTCCAACGTTTGCCCCCTCTGCGCAGAGGCCCGGAACCACACGGCTCTCGATCGGATGCCTCGGGTCGCCGTCCCTGGCAGCTGGATTCCGGGGTCCCACCCGGAATGACGGTGCGGTGGCACCGGCAACGCCAAGAGCCGGCCGAGACCACGGCAGAATTCTTCGTGGCTTGGTGTGAGAACACGGAAGGCGGTGACCCACCGAC
>JAIZWN010000723.1 GCA_020443945.1 Candidatus Thiosymbion ectosymbiont of Robbea hypermnestra
CAGGCGGCCACCGTCGGGGGACCAGGCGCAGGCCCGGACCGCACCCTGGTGCCCTTCGAGGACCGCCAGGGTCTCGCCGCCGGCGGCGTCCCACAGGCGCAGGGTGCGGTCCTGGCCGGCGGAGAGCAGGCGGCGACCGTCGGGTGACCAGGCACAGGCATTGACTGAGAACTGGTGCCCTTCGAGGACCGCCAGGGTCTCGCCGCTCGTGGCGTCCCACAGGCGCAGATCGCCGTCCGCGCTGGCGGAGAGCAGGTGGCGACCGTCGGGCGACCAGGCGCAGGCCAAGACCGAATGCTGGTGCCCTTGGAGGACCGCCAAGGCTTCGCCGCCGGTGGCGTCCCACAAGCGCAGGGTGCCGTCACGGCCGGCGGAGAGCAGGCGGCAACCGTCGGGTGACCAGGCGCAGGCATTGACCGAAGCCCGGTGCCCCTGGAGGACCGCCAGGGTCTCGCCACCGGCGGCGTCCCACAAGCGTAGGGTGCGGTCATCGCCGGCGGAGAGCAGGCGGCGACCGTCGGGTGACCCATTTGGGGACCAAGCACAGGCCAGGACCGGACCCTGGTGTCCTTCCAGGATCGCCAGGGTCTCGCCGTTGGCGGCGTCCCATAGGCACAGATCGCCGTCCGCGCCGGCGGAGAGCAGGCGGTGACCGTCGGGCGACCAGGTGCAGGCCAGGACCGAAGTCTGGTGCCCTTGGAGGACCGCCAGGGACTCGCCGCCGCCGGCGTCCCACAAGCGCAGGGTGCCGTCCTCGCCGGCGGAGAGCGGGCGGCGACCGTCCGGGGACCAGGCGCAGGCCAAGACCCAACCCTGGTGCCCTTGGAGGACCGCCAAGGCTTCGCCGCCGGCGGCGTCCCACAGGCGCAGGGTGCCGTCTTGGCCGGCGGAGAGCAGGCGGCGACCGTCCGGTGACCAGGCGCAGGCCCGGACCCAATCCTGGTGCCCTTGGAGGACCGCCAGGGGTTCGCCGCCAGCGGCGTCCCACAGGCGCAGGGTGCGGTCGTCGCCGGCGGAGAGCAGGCGGCGACCGTCGGGTGACCAGGCACAGGCCTGGACCCAACCCTGGTGCCCTTGGAGGACCGCCAGGGACTCTCCGCCGGCGGCGTCCCACAGGCGCAGGGTGCGGTCCTCGCCGGCGGAGAGCAGGCGGCGACCGTCCGGCGACCAATCGCAGGCCAAAACCCCACCTTGATGTCCCTGGAGCACCGCCAGGGCTTCGCCGCCGGCGGCGTCCCACAGGCGCAGGGTGCGGTCCTCGCCGGCGGAGAGTAGGCGACGACCGTCCGGCGACCAGACGCAGGCATTGACCTCATCCTGGTGCCCCGTAAGGACCGCCAGGGATTCGCCGCCGGCGGCGTCCCACAGGCGCAGGGTGCGGTCGTCGCTGGCGGAGAGCAGGCGGCGACCGTCGGGTGACCAGGCGCAGGCCCGGACCGAAGCCTGGTGCCCTTGGAGGACCGCCAGGGTCTCGCCGCTCGTGGCGTCCCACAGGCGCAGAGTGCCGTCTTGGCCGGCGGAGAGCAGGCGGCGACCGTCGGGCGACCAAGCGCAGGCCAGGACCCAACCCTGGTGCCCGGTCAACGCCCGAGCCAGGTCACCGGGCGTCGGGGAGGGGGGGGGGTGTGTTGCCGGCCGGCAATTGGCGGTGAGGAGTCCTCCGTCGTCCAGGCCCTGGGCGTTTTCCAGGTTGCAGGACAGGAGCTGGGTGCGGTAGCGCCGGCGGGCGCGGAGATCCGCTGAAGTCAGGTCCAGGCTGTGGAAGCGGGCGCCGGTGAGGTCGGCGTCTTGAAAACGGGCGTTGCGGGCACTGCCCTCCCAGAGCTCGGCGCGGGTGAGGTCGGCGCGGGTGAGGTCGGCGTCGGTCAAATCGATACGGCGGAAGCGGGCGTTCATCAGGCGGCAACCCGTGAGGCGAATGCGGGAGAGGTTCAGGGGTGGGCCCGTGGCCGGGCCCGCGAAGCGCCAGTCCTTGAGGTCCGCGCCGGTCAGGTCCATGCCCACCAGGCTGGGGGCGGGGAGTCCGTGCCTATGGGCGTGCAGGCCGTAGGCCAACAGCAGCTCGCTGCTGCCGGGCCGGTAGTGTTCCCGGATGGTGCGCAGGGCCGGCTGCCAGGTGGTCTGGTCCGTTGTGCGCAGGAGCTCGCCGAGGAAGTCCAGGGTCTCGGGGCTGGGGATGGGGATCCGCCAGGCGGCCAGGGCTTGCTCCGGGTCGCCGGTCGGATCCGGATCGCTGGCTTGCTCCAGGGCTCGCAGGAGGGCGCGGGCGAGGAAGAATTCCAGGATGGAGGTGTGGGCGAAGCGAAAGCCGGCTTCGCCTTCCCGGACCAGGAAGCTGGCGTTGCGCAGGTCTTCCTGAAGGATGTCGGCGCCGTTCTCCCGGTCCAGATAGGCCCGGTAGGCGAGCTGGCGGCGGGGGTCGGCGAGCAGTTGGTCCAGCAGCCAGTTTTCCAGCTCCCGGTAGTCCAGGCTTTTTTGTTTGCGGGACCAGAGGCGGTGGGCCAGGCGTTCCATGAGCCGCAGCTTGTGGTCCCGGTCCAGGCGGTGCTTGGGGCTGTCGCGGTCGGTCCACTGTTCTACCAGCCCTTCGTAGAGGTCGGCGATGCCGACGCGGCCGCCTTGGCGGTGGATGGCTTCCAGGGTCTCCACCTGGTCCTGGATCAGGCGCAGGTTGTAGGGGCGGCTGCTGAGCCCGCGCAGGTCGTGGATCCGGTCCAGCATTTCCAGGACCCGCTCGGCACGTTCGGGCGCGGCGGCGAAGACCTGGCGGAAGTAGGTCTCGACCTGCTCGCGGCCGAAGGGCAGCAGGGTGACCCAGAGGTAGTCTTCGGCCTTGATGATCTCCCGCTGACGCCCGGCCAGGGCGCCGATCTGGTCCCGTAGGGTCTGGAAGAAGTGGCTGCGGCAGGTCATGACCAGGCGGCCGACGCGCTTGTCCGCCGGCGGCCGGGCCGAAGCGGGTGGGCGGGCCGGGTCGGTGGGGAGCCAGGTCCGGGGCGGCAGGATTTCCCACAGGCGTTGGATGAAGTGGTGGCACTGGTCCGGGGGCAGGTGGTTCATGACTTCGTCCAGGCCGTCGAAGATGACCAGGCCCCCTTGCTCCTGGACCAGGCGCTTGATGTCTTCGACACTGGGTCGGGCCTGGCCCACGGGGATGTTGTAGGCCGCTGCCAGCAGGTGGCCGAGCAGGGCGTCCAGGGATGGGACGCCTTGGCTCTTCCAGTCCCAGTTCATGGCGTTGATCGCGCGCAGGTCCAGATAGACGGGCAGGGGGAGTGTCGGCTCGGTGGCGCGTCGGTTCAGGAGCTCCCGGGTCAGGCGTTGGCTGAGGGTGGTCTTGCCCATGCCGAGCTCGCCGAAGATGGCGCAGTAGGGCAGCCCGTCCAGGGGTTGCCGCAGCCAGTCGAGCAGGAAGGGTAGGGCCTCCCGGCCCTTGGGATCGCCTGGCTGGCTGCGCAGCTGCAGGTCCACATAGTGGGACGCCGGGCAAGCACCGAGATGGTCGGCGGAGAATCGCTCGATGGCGGCGAGGCGTTTCTGGGTGGTCGCCGATCGATCACCGTCAGGCCTGGTCACATGGGCGAGGATGGCCTGGGCCGCCGCGGTGGCCCAGTCCCCGCGCCTGCCGCTGCTCTTCCAGGATTTGCCGCCGGCGTCGCGGAAGATCTGAAGGCCGGCGAGCGGGGTGTCCGCGAGCTGGTCGCCGGTGACCTCCATGAGCGCCAGGGGAAGCAGGGGCCGGTCCTTGGGCGGGTCGATGAGGCCCCGGCGCAGCTCGACGATCAGCCGCGGGCCGATCAGGAGCAGGATCAGATCGGCCTGCTCCAGATAGTCGGCGCGGGTCCGGTCCCGATCCGCGCCCAGCGGAATGTCCCGGTGGAAATCGATGGCGCCCCAGTTCTTGCCGGCCGCCGCGAGCTGGGTCCTCAGCTGTGCGTGCAGCTTGTGGGCGTCGTCCGCTTCTTGCTCCGCGTAGAGCAGCAGGTAGCTGCGCTCCTCGTCCCGTACCTGAACGGCCTGTTCTTGGGCGTGCGCGAGTAGTCTGTCGTCGGTAGTGCCCCGGTTGAAGTCGGTCAGGCGTTGCTCAGCGTTGTCTTCGGCGGCGAACCAGAGGCGGCGTTGTTCCGGGTCCGCGTTGCGGTTGGTGTCCAATTGCAGCTCCAGGTATGTCCGGTGGTGGGCGGCGGTTTCCTTGAGGGTGTGGCGAAATTTGTGGAATGCCTTGTCGGCCCTGGTCTTTGCCGCCGGGCCGTGGCCGCTGTCGGGAAACAGCCGGGCATAGGCGGCGGCATAGCCGATGTAGCCCGCCGGGTCCATGAGCTCGATGAGGAGCCCCAGGCGTTGCGCGCTGAGGGGCGCAAGTCCCTTGGGGCCGGACAGGTGGCGCGCCAGGTCTTCGACCAGGGGTTTGGGGGCGGGGGCGAGTGGTTTGGTCATGGGTCGGTCCGTGGCTTACTAGCGGGAGAGGGCCGCCACCAGGCCGTCGGTGAATGCCTCGCGGATATGGCCGCGGGTCTGGTCGAACCAGCGGTTTCGGGGGTCGCGGAAGATCTGGGTTTGGTCCAGTCCCTTGAGGTCGGCGCTGCCGTCCAAGGGAACGTGCTTGAGTCCTACCGGAACGATGGATTTGCGGATGGCGATGCCGCCACCGGGGCGCGGGCCCAGAAAGTGGGGGAGCTCGTGATCGGTGATGAACGGGCTGGCGAAGAAGCGGGGGGAGAGGAGCAGGAGGCCGAAATCGCAGTGGGCGAGGGCCTGCTGGATCTCCCGACGCCAGTCGGCGCCGAGGGGGATATGGGTATCCATCCACTCGTGGAAATCGAAGTCCTTTCGGATGGCGAGGCGCGGCCGCAAGAGCTCCAGGAGTTTGTGCGGGAGGGGGTTGTCCGCTTGGGCGTAGCTCACGAAGTAGTTTTTCCGGGTGGTCATGCGGGGCTCCGTTTTTTGCTTGCCGGAACGCCGGGTCGGGCGTCGGGTCGCCTTTTGCGACAGCCTCCGGATGGGGAGGCGCTGTGGGTTCAGGGGGATCATACCCGCCGCCGAGGGCTTGTCAAGTAGATTAGGGAGATAATAGGTAGAAATACCGGATATGGACCGGGGCGTGTTGTTCTCTCGTTCCTACGCTCCGGCGGGCAGGAACGCAATTGGGCCGCTTCAGCGGCTAAAGTTTCAGGACGCTGGAGCGTCTGGAATTGCTCCCACGCTGGAGCGTGGGAGCCAGAGACCGCGCTTGTCCGCCGGCGTCCCGCCGGCCGGGTGGGCACGGCGCCGGCAGGATGCCGGCGGTCCCAATTCCTGGTCCCGCCGGACGGCCCGTTGCTCGTGCCCCACCGCTCCGACGGGGCGGTGGTAGAATCCCTCGTGTCCGAAGAGTCCTGTTCGTGGGCTTTTTCAACCCGGGGGTCGGGATTTCAATAGAGACCGGTTTTTCAGGCATGAAATTTATACGTAACCTGTTGGCCCTGATCGGGCTCCTTACCCTGCTTGTGGTCGTCGTCGCCGCCATCCGGCTGGGCCCGATGCTGGCGGAATTCGACCATCGGTTTCTGGCCGTTTATGGGGAGTTTGCCGGCAAACTTCTGGAGACCGGGGACCCCGGGGTGTCCATGACCTGGTCGGTACCGGTCGATCCGGGCCTGACCGCCGAGGATGTCGTCGCGTCCATGAAGAGCATCGCCATCTCGCGTAATTTTCTGTTTGTCGGCGAATCGCCTTTTTATAAGCAGGTGGAGGCGATCACGGGCGAGGATTACCGCTATGTGAATTTCCTGTCCTTTTGCGACGCGCAGGTAGGCAAGCGGATGCTCGAATACCGCGATCACTACAGCGGGTTTATGCCTTGCCGCCTCGCCCTGGTCGAGGATAAAAGCGGCCGCTTGCGGATCTACACGATGAATCTGGATCTGATGATTCATGGTGGCCGGGAGTTGCCCGCCGATCTCAAAGCGGACGCCATGCGGGTGCGCGAGACTATTCGGGCCGTCATGGAAGGCGCGGCCAGGGGCGAGTTTTAGTGCCCCGTTTCACCTTATTTTTCACCCTCAGAGCCCTCCCAACCGCGCCAAGGCGAGAGGAGAACACCGAGCAA
>JAIZWN010000724.1 GCA_020443945.1 Candidatus Thiosymbion ectosymbiont of Robbea hypermnestra
GAAATCATCCTCATCGAGGTCCAGTACGAACGGGAGTTCGATTTTCTGCAACGCATCCTGTTCGCCACCGCCAAAACCATTACCGAACACCTGGCGCAGGGGGAACCCTACGACCAGGTTGTCAAGGTCATCTCAATCAACATCCTCTACTTCGATCTGGGATCTGGGGCCGACTACATCTATCACGGTCGGACCCACTTCGTGGGTCTGCACCACCAGGACGAGCTCCAGCTGAACGACAGACAACGCAAACTCTTCGGCAAGCGCTATCCCCACGAGCTCTACCCGGAGTACTACCTGCTCAAGGTCAGGCAATTCGACGACATCGCCAAAGACTCCCTGGACGAATGGATCTACTTCCTGAAAAACCAGGA
>JAIZWN010000725.1 GCA_020443945.1 Candidatus Thiosymbion ectosymbiont of Robbea hypermnestra
CCCCTCTCCCCGCGAGGGTGTCACAACAGCCCCTCTCCCACTGGGAGAGGGGTTGGGGAGAGGGAATCGAAGGGGTATGACACCCTCGCGGGGAGAAGGGTTAGGGCAAGGAAGAACCCTGTACAATCAATCACAAACGCATCTGTGACGCTTAACTTAATGGCATTGGATTCTCACAGCATGAACGACCCCATTCGGATCGCCCAAGAGAACATCCTGACGCCCGCCGAGCTGGAGCACCGTAGGGCGGAAAAGCGTAGCGCATCCCGCAGTCAGCACCTTGAAAAATTGTCGGGAAGCCATTTTTCAAGGTCCTCTAAAGCGGCCATCTGCCTCGTTGCGCGAGCTCGAAAGACAGAACCAGCTATTCCTGCGCTCACGCGCCTCGCATCTGGCCGCTTCTCGCCGCGCTGAGAGCGAAAAATAAGGTGAAACGGGGTACTA
>JAIZWN010000726.1 GCA_020443945.1 Candidatus Thiosymbion ectosymbiont of Robbea hypermnestra
TACCCCTTCGATTCCCTCTCCCCAACCCCTCTCCCAGTGGGAGAGGGGCTGTTGTGACACCCTCGCGGGGAGAGGGGCCTTGAGGCTTAACTGAATGGCATTGGGACAAGCGGCTGGTGGCACTGGGGCACGGCCTACCGGCCCTCGATCAGGACATAGGGCGCCCAGTATTGCGGGTTGCTGCGTCTGGCGGCTTTCGAGTCTTCGCTACGAATCCAGGCCAGTTGGATTTCTCTCAAGACCTCCGCCGGATGGCGGTCGGGAGCCTCGAACCACTTGGCGTAGAAATCCATCATAAAGCTATAGGCCAGAGAATCGTTCAGCTCCCAGAGGCTCATGAGCACATGGCGGGCGCCGGCGATACGGAAGGCGCGCACCAGGCCGTAAACACCCTCGGAGTAGTCCACCTCGCCGCGGCCGGTATCACAGGCGGAGAAGGCGACCAGCTCGGTGCCCGCCAGATTCAGCTCCAGGGCCTCCAGGGCATAGAGAATGCCGTCCTCGCCGGTTGGGCTCGACTCGTTGTACAGGCCGTCATTGGCGCCGGCCAGGGCCACACCAGCCAGGGTCAGGGGCCGCTCGCTGGAGCCGGACTTCCGGTCGATGAAGCTGCTGGTGGCTAGGTGCAATATCCGCGGTAGAGAGGCGGGGGATTTGAGTCGGGACTTGAGTCGGTCCTCCGAGGCATCCCGGCCCCGCCATATCTCGGCCTTGCGGTTATCGGAATCCCAATAGAATGGTCCAACCGCCTTGGCCTCACGGGCGGCAAACGCGAGTGGCTTAAAGTAAAGCCCCTCACCGTGGAGGCGGCGGTTCACAGCCAGCACCCGGTCTTCATCCACCCCGGGGTAAGTAGCGTAGTCCACACCGCCGAAAACGACCATACCGGTGGCGGAGGCCGTATCCGAGCCGGACTTCATCAGGTCGCGGCCGGTCTGGATCCGGTGCAACGCCTGACGCTCGACCCAATAGCGCCCGTCGGGGATTACCAAACGGGCGAAGGGTGAGGTGGACCCCAACCGTTGGACAGTCAGGAAGCAAAAATAAGTTAAGAACGGAGAGCGGTTCTTGAGAATCTTAT
>JAIZWN010000727.1 GCA_020443945.1 Candidatus Thiosymbion ectosymbiont of Robbea hypermnestra
ACCTGGACCACCCAGGTCCTGATCCCCCAGGAAACCAGTTGGTACCTCCAGGCCGACGGGCGCCTGGACCTCCCCAAACTGCTTGGCGCCTTCCAGCAATTCTTCCGGGAGAACGGCGAGAGCTGGTCGGGGCGTTTCGACTACCAGGAGGCTGGCCCCCAATTGCTGATGCAGGCCTTCCTGCAACGCATCCTCAACAGTGGCGGGCGCATCGAGCGGGAATACGGCCTGGGCCGGCGGCGCACCGATCTTTTGATCCAGTGGCCCCTGGACGAAACCCAAGGCTTCCAGGGACCCGTGCAACGGGCGGTGATCGAGCTCAAGCTCCGGCACAAATCCCTGAAATCGACCCTCAACGAAGGGCTCGTCCAGACCGCCGACTATCTGGATCGGGTCGGCACCGACGAAGGCTATCTGATCATCTTCGACCGCACCCCGAATACCCCCTGGGAAAAGAAGCTCTTTGTCCGCCAGGAGCAACAGGGAAACTACCGGATCGGGGTGTGGGGGATGTGAGACCGACTCGGCGGGATGCGCTACGCTTTCCCACCCTACGGTGCTTGAAAAATTGCCGGGAAAATTTTTCAAGGTCCCCTCATCCTTATGAATACCCATTCAATAGAACACAAATTCAACGCATTACCTGGTGATTTAAGAGAGTTCAATCATGGCGCAAACGCTTTACGCAACATACGATGGGCATGTTTTCATGCCCGAGGAAAAGGTCGATTTATTGCCCAATCAACAGTATTTGATTCGCATCGAGACAAAGCCGGAACAAAAATCGGAACCAAGGAAGAAAATCCTTCAAAGACTTTCCGAGCGGGCAATGGATTTGGGAATTCCCGATTTGGCGGCGCAACATGATCATTACTTATACGGAACCGAAAAAGATGAATAAACCCATCTTTCTGGATACTGGTTATGTCCTGACTCTGTTAAATTCCCGCGACGAATTTCACGATCAAGCACTGCAATTGGCTGATGAAATCGACAGTCAATTGATTACGACTGAAGCCATTCTGACTGAAGTCGGCAATGCCTTGGCAAAACCTCTTTGGCGGGAATTGGCTGTAAATGCTCTGAACGAACTTCGGGATGATGAGGGCGTGGAAATTTTATCGGTCAGTCCCGATCTGTTTTCAAAAGCGAGCAAATTCTATTCATCTCGCATGGACAAAGAATGGGGGCTTACGGATTGTATTTCCTTTATCGTGATGGAAGAGAAGAAACTGACGGATGCATTGACGACCGATCACCATTTTGAGCAAGCAGGATTCAAAGCGCTATTGCGTAGCGCTACAAAGTGAGAATGCTCACCGCCCACAAGAATGGGGTCAGGTCTTGATATGTGCCTTCAAGAGTCACGGATCAAGACCTGACCCCTTTCCCTTACAGGATTTTTAGGATTGACAGGATTCTTTAATTTTGGGGACCTTGAAGAATTGCTGTCGTGCAATCTTTCAAGGTCCCCATTTTGTTGTTCTGCGCTTGCATCATAGGGTGACACGCATGAGAACGAAGAAAAATTCTGTCAATCCTGAGAAATCCTGTGAATCCTGTACCATGAAGAATTCTGCCGTGGTCTCGGACGGCTCTTGGCGTTGCCGGTGCGCCACCGCACCGTCATTCCGGGTGGGACCCCGGAATCCAGTCGTCCAGGGACGGCGACCCGAGGCCTCCAATCGAGAGCCGTGTGGTTCCGGGCCTCCGCGGAGAGGGTGCAAAAATTGGACCTCACAGGTTCCTGTGACTAGCCATCCCTGGCGCCGGCAGAGTCCGGCTTCCCAGCCGGAATGACGGCCAACGGGCGCCTTACCCATGACCCACGATCCCTTTGTGGCTTGGTGTCTTT
>JAIZWN010000728.1 GCA_020443945.1 Candidatus Thiosymbion ectosymbiont of Robbea hypermnestra
TTGGGGAGGTCCAGGCGCCCGTCGGCCTGGAGGTACCAACTGGTTTCCTGGGGGATCAGGACCTGGGTGGTCCAGGTGAGGGTGCGGGGGATGACTTCCCGGTAGATGGGGTTGGCGAGGGTGAGCTGTGGGCGGGCACGGATGAGGCCGAGGTCTTCGACGTATTGCAGGTCGTCTTCGGGAATGGTGCGCGCTGCCTCCGTCGTCTCGGCCAACATCCGGCTGATGACCCGCTGGACCCGCGGCTCGCGCAGCTTGTCGGCCAGCTGGTCGAGGTGGGTGTCCCGCCGCTCGATGAGGCGTTCGCGGGCGGTTTCCAGGGTTGCCAGGGTGATCGGCGCGGTACGGTCACGATTTTCCTTGGTTCGGAAGCAGGCCTCGTAGCCCAGGGCATTGACCAGCCAGGGCTGACCGGCGGTCTGCGCGAAGATGTAATCGATCACGCCCTCGGCAAAGACCTGTCCGGTCTCCTCGGTGTGTTGGCGGTACAGGCCGGCGACATCCTCCTGGCTGAAGTTTCCCAACCGTAGGGATTTGGATTTGATGTTGAAGGCGCTGCCGCCGGTGATGATCTGATTATCGCCGTCATGGATGCGATAGTCCCGCACGTCCCGGACGCCGCACAACAGCACGGTTTGGGGAAAGGCCCGGGGACGGTCCGGGTAGCCGGCGCGGATCTGGCGCAGCACCGAGATCAGGGTGTCTCCCACCAGGGAGTCCATCTCATCCAGGAGTAGCACGAGGGGACGGTCGTTCTCTTCCGACCAGCGGGAGAGCAGTCCCCGCAGGGCGCCATGGGGGCCGAAGGTATGCAGTATGTCCTCGACCCACTCCTTCAGGCGCTGATCGCCCAGATGGCGGCGGGCGTCTTCGGCAATGCCACTGACAATGGTGCGCATGCCCGCGGCTACATCCCCCCGCGCCGCCTGGGCCGGCTCCAGATTGACGTACAGAGCGGTGTAGTCCGTCTCTGTGTTGAGCTGCGCCATCAAGGCCAGCAGGCAGCTGGTCTTGCCGGTCTGGCGCGGGGCGTGGAGGACGAAGTAGCGTT
>JAIZWN010000729.1 GCA_020443945.1 Candidatus Thiosymbion ectosymbiont of Robbea hypermnestra
GACCTCACAGGTTCCGGTGACTTGCCATCCCTGGCACCGGCAGGTTCCGGCAATCCCTGCCGGAATGACGGCCAACGAGCGCCTTACCCATGACCCACGATCCCTTTGTGGCTTGGTGTCTTTGTGTGAGAATTGAGAACGCCCCCTAGCACCCCCCTCCCTCCGGAGGATGTCGCAAAAGCCCATCCCTGGGCTTTTGCGCCGCGGAATCGGAACATCAAGAATCCTGTTAATCCTGAAAAATCTTGTGAATCCTGTACTATATGATTTGGTTAAATTGAGAACGTCCCTAATATTTTTTGTAGACCTCACCTCTCGGTTTGGCATCGAGGACTAAAACTTCAAGCTCATCATCAAAGATACGATACACAATACGATGATGCCCTACCCTGTATCTGTAAATATCACCATAACCAGATAGCAGTATCGATCCGGGCAACCTTGGGTTTTCAGAAATTTTATCAAGCGCAGCTATAACCCGATATCTCATCTTTGGATGAAGCTTCTTTATATCCTTTTTTACCTCTCTATGGAGGATTACTTTGTAACTCATTTTTCCTTACCTTTTTCTGGAATACCTAACTCCCTTTTGAGGTCTCTTAAGGTTTCTTCTTTTTTAATCCTTCTTTGAAGCTCCATCTCCCTCTTGCGTTTCGATATTTCAGCCCGCTCTTCTGCTGTCGATTCGCGATCACTATCGATAGTCATTTGCCAACTCCTTTCTGAAGTCCACAAGACTCTGCGCCCCTTCTTTATCTTCAGCCCTTTCGGCAATGAATCCCAGGTCCTGAGATTCATCTAATTTGTCGAGGAACCAATTATACTGTTCCATTGTCAGAATCGCACCGACTATCCTCCCCTTGGAAGTAAGAACCAATTCCGTTTCCTGGCCCTCGATAGAGGTTATGTAATCCTGAATCGGGAGCACATTCCCGATATCTCTTTCATTGTATTCGCTGGTACTCATTATTCGGCTCCCAACGTGTCTTTCCTGGGCCGGTAACCTCTTAAACCAAATGCGGAAATCAGCCTGTGGATACCTTGAAAAATTCGGTAGTGCCTAATGTGTCGTGATGAATTTCCGGGTGGTGTTGTAATTTTGTTGTCCCTGGGTATATACGCTGAATCCCGGAAACAACCAAAGCAAAACAGGTTACGGTTTTGTCGGCACGCGCGTCGCAATCTGCTAATAGGACAGGA
>JAIZWN010000730.1 GCA_020443945.1 Candidatus Thiosymbion ectosymbiont of Robbea hypermnestra
GTCCTTACCGTCCCCACCATATAAACGGTCGTTGCCATCCATGCCATTCACCGCGTCGTCACCACCATTGCCATAAATGGTGTCGTTACCTGCACCTCCTTCGATACGCTCACCGTAATCATTGTCAGCACGGATCACATCATTGCCATCGGTGCCACGTAGCACGGCATGCGCACGCATGGTGTTTTGATCCCACACCGTACCGTCAGCAAACTCCAGATATTGAACTCCTTCATTGCTGCCAGTACCGTTCTCTCGGTAACTCCTCGCCAGGGTTATCTGTTCACCGGTCGCGTTGTTGGTAATAAGCAGATTGCGCACTTGGTTCAGGCTTTGCGTCAAGGTGATATCGGCAGCATTCAGGTCGGTCAGCTTCAGCCTGTCGATGCCTCCACCACGTGCTTCGATGAGCACATCACTGCCGTCGCCTGTGCCCCAGTGATAGATATCGTCACCCAGACCACCGTCCAGGACATCATCACCCACGCCGCCGTTCAGTACGTCGTTGCCGTTTTGCCCAGACAAATAGTCGTTGCCGGCACCGCCCGACAGGGTGTCCTTACCGTCCCCACCATATAAACGGTCGTTGCCATCCATGCCATTCACCGCGTCGTCACCACCATTGCCATAAA
>JAIZWN010000731.1 GCA_020443945.1 Candidatus Thiosymbion ectosymbiont of Robbea hypermnestra
TGTGATCTATAGGATGATAGGACAGGCAAAGCCTAGCGTGGTCTCGCGCCCCATCCTACAGATTTTAGGACTACCGATTTGCGCAACAGGCGCTTGTTCGCAAACCACCTTCCAGGGGGAACCGTGCAGAGAAAATCAATGAGCGCACGAAATCGTTCGACGTACTCTTCAGGGTGCGGGTAACGTACATATGCCCTTTCCTCGGGACCGTCCCAATAGGCTCTTACCGAGGTACTTCGGGTGCCGCCGAGCAGGATTTGTGCCGGCGGCACGCTGGCGATATCGGCATAGATCGTCGTCGCTCGATTCATGTTCATGCTAAACGGCAGATGATCACCTTGGCCGTGGCTGTCTCTGTCCGGATTCGGCAGGAAATCGACCTGGATGTCGACGGGTTCGGTAGGGGGAATGGCCGTCAAACATAGCCCTTGGCCTCGGGTGCTCGATCCGGCGAGAGGCCAACCTTGATGTGGTGCAGGCAGCGTTCCACCGTGCTGAAACGATTTGCCGGTTGCCTGAGGGATGTTGCAATCCAGGATTGCGGCCATGGCGTTTTGACGTTGAGCGGTGTGGTGTGACCTGGCCATACCAGCAGAGCCTCGGCTTTGGCGGGATCGCAAAGGCCGCGTCTGATCAGGGCCCGTAACAGCTTGTCCCAACCGGTCGCGGCGGGCGGTTGATGAACAAAAAACGCCTCCAGCCCGAGTCTGACGCCCAGACGCTCGCCCAAATCCAGGCTTAGTGTGAGTCGGTCGGCATGCCGCAACAGCACTCCGGCCCAATGAGTCGCCGTGGCTCGGTCGCCGGGCCAGCCGATGGATTCGAGAAATACGGGTAGGGTGGCATCATTCAGTCGCTTGATATTGACCCGTACGCACTGACCCTGCCGCGATAGCATCGCCCCCAAGTGGCTGATAAAGACACCGTCCGGCCAGCCGGCAAGGCAGCGTTTCAGGTTGCCTTTCCAGGGGCGCCAGTTTGCGCGCCCGAACAAGGCATCCAGGCCGGCCTGGGCCAAGGGCCAAGTGTGCAACGCATAGACCGGATTCTGTGGAAGGGCAAAGAAAAGTGCCGGTACACGGGTTTCAGCCTCACCGCAATCGAATTCCAGCCACAGCTCAGGGAACCGCTGATCCGAAGGGCCATCGACGGACCACAGATCGAGCAAACGCAAAAGCGGGGATTTTGCCGGATGATCAGGCGCAAGCTCCGCCAGCCAGCGGCCCATCAGCGTGATATCCTCAGCGTCAGGCTCGACGCACAATTGCAGGTCCACTTGCGGTTCGAGTGGATCCAGTCGGCACTCGAAGCCACCGCGCGAGATCGGTGGCAGGTGCGCGACCAATCCATACAGGGCGTTCAGGGTCTTCGTTTCAACCAGGGGGTCCGCCAGATTTGGCGCAAGGACATCTAAGACCTCGGCCAAGTGGTTGTTCGTTGTCTTCACCATACCATCGTAACGCTTCAATCACGACTCCGGTATGTGGCGGTTCAGCCATCGTTTATAAGTAACCAAATGTTGTAGCTCGTTCTTCGCGCTTTTCGTTCGCATAAATAAAAGAAATAAGGGTGCTCTCACAAACAATATGCGGCACCACTTGACGAAATACCAGAAATAAATAAAAGGCGAGGTTTCAGTCGTTGGATATTGCGTTGCAATGGCCTTTTTAGAGGGAAAAAACCTGTTGCGAATCTCCCTGATTTTATCCACGGTAGTTTTTTGATGAACCCCCTCCCAATCCAAGATATATTTATTCACCTGGAGTGTCAGTAGGGCCGCGGACTCCATCAACTCCGGAGTAATCTCATACCCATCCTTTGCCGTACTCGGCCATTGAATCAGCTGCGCTCCGAAATATCTTTCCACCATCCCCAGCACCAACAGGCAACCACGACTGCTGCTGGTATCCCGCGCCAATTGCCAGAACAACGGCCAGTCGATGGTCTCCTTTTCAAGGAGATAGGCGATATCACTGAAGAGCAGAGGACCATTGCCAAAGTGATGATCATAGGCACCATGCAAAATCAGGTGCAGCAATAGATCTGTGGCACAAAGAAAGGGAATAGCGGTATCCATCAGATTGCGGTGAATTCGTCTTTGCCAAAGCGCGGATTCATCAGAGAAGGTAAAACACCCGGCGGCGGTTCCTTCCGGGACGAACAATCGGATGTGAATTTCTACATGGATTTCTGTCTCCGGGCTCCATAGCGGCGGCAGATGTTTATCCACTTCCATCGCATCTTCCGTCGGCTTCCGGGATTGCTCTGACCATAGATAACCGGCATCGTGCAGAATTTCGAACGCCTGCACCGCCATCGTCTTCGGCACCAGGATATCGAGATCGCGCAGAGGCCTCAGGGCAGGATTGGGATAACAGAAAAAAGCCAGAAAGGCCCCTTTCAGGAAAATATGGGGGATCTTGGCCGCTTCCAATCTACGATGGACGAGAAGCAGCTCCCGTTGCACCAGTAACCCATACCGGGTGGCATTTGCAAAGTTGGTAGCCAGGTCTTCCACAATCTCTTTTGGCAGTTCTGATCGCTGAGGCGCCTGCTCAAACCGCCAGTGCAGCATGGGATGCAAACGATGTCGATAGGCCATTTCCATGATGCACCGCCAGTCCCCCCCGCCCAGCCTGGCGATGAGACCAGGGGCCACCGTTCGTCGCGTAGAAAGAAGGTCAAGGAGTAGGTGTTGCAGGATTTCTGTCGGTTGCGCCATGCGTTATCGTCCTGATATGAGTTATCTGAACACTTCAGAATATCATGGCTTGCACGGCACCTTGAAAGGTTCAAAGGTGAGGTGGACCCCATTGTCAAGACCACGATTGGGCAAAAAGTAAGTTAAAGTCTGGCCACGTTTGATGATCCTCAT
>JAIZWN010000732.1 GCA_020443945.1 Candidatus Thiosymbion ectosymbiont of Robbea hypermnestra
CGCAATCGGGCCGCTCCAGCGGCCAGGATTTCAGGACGCTGGAGCGTCTGGAATTGCTCCCACGCTGGAGCGTGGGACAGAGACATGGTCGGAATGGGTTACTCCTGCTGGGCGCAGCTCAGCCTATGGAGCACTAGGCTCCGCGGCGCGGAGCTTCCGCATTCCCACGCGGCGCGTGGGAACGAGAGGGACTCCATACCAAGCAAAATCAATGGGTTGGTTTTCAGACAGCCTTTCAGTTTTGCTTGAGCACCTCGGCCAGGGCGGGGCACTCCCCGGATGCGGCCTTGGCCCGGAGCGCCTGTTCCAACACTGGATCACCCTCCAACGTCCACACCGGATCGCCCAAATCATCCCCGATGGCCTGCCGCCACAGGCCTTGGGCGATGTGGCGGTCGTTGCAGGCGAGTCCGGCGCGATACCCCACATGCGCCGGCTCGAACCCGGCCACATCCGGCGGCGCCGGCCAGGTCGCGAGCGGACCTTGCCAGTCGTGCATCACCTCGAATCCCTGGAGCGGCGAGATTGTCGTCGGTTTCAGGAATTGGTTATCCAGGGACAAATCGAAGGCGATGGACCAGAAGCCATCGATGGCCTTCTCGACCCGTTCCCGCCCCGGCTGGGACCAGTGTTCGCCTTCCCGCTCCAGCCTGGTCCCCAGTACCTCGATCCGCGAGAATGGTTCCCACTCCGGTTCGCTTGACGGGGACCACGACTCCGGCGGCTCTTCCCATCCGACGGGCCATGAACGCAGATCCCGCAGATCGGCGAGCGAGAGCTCCGCGTCCTGGAACCAGGTTCCGTAGACCACCGCTAACCGGAGATCCGCGCCCCGGAGCTGCGCCCACTGGAGCTCCGCGCCCTGCAGCTGCGCTCCCTGGAGATTCGCGCCCTGCAGCTGCGCCAACTGGAGCTCCGCGCCCTGCAGCCGCGCCCCCCAGAGATACGCGCCCTGCAGCTGCGCTCCCTGGAGATTCGCGCCCTGCAGCTGCGCCTTCTCGAGATCCGCGCCCTGCAGCTGCGCCGACAGGAGATCCGCGCCCTGCAGCTGCGCCTTCTCGAGATACGCGCCCTGCAGCTCCGTCCACCGGAGAACCGCGCCCTGCAGCTGCGCCGACCGGAGATCCGCGCCCTGGAGTTGCGCCAACTGGAGCTCCGCGCCCTGCAGCTGCGCCGACAGGAGCTCCGCGCCCTGTAGCTGCGCCGACCGGAGATCCGCGCTCTGCAGCTGCGCCGACAGGAGAACCGCGCCCTGCAGCTGCGCCCACCGGAAAGCCGCGCCCTGGAGCTGTGCGCCCCGAAGGTCCGCGTCCCACAGCCTGCTTTGGGAGAAATCGGCATAGCGCAGGTCCCGTCCGCGCAGGTTCAGTGCCTCGCCGTCCTTCAGCCAGACCTCCGCTTCGGCTTCGGCGCCCTTCCCACGGACGGCGGACAGGAGTGCGACCGGGGGTTCCCTGCGCATCAGGGTCCGTTCACGCAGCTCCAGATTGCGATGGATCCAGGGCAACCCCGGCCTACTCCCGGCCAACCCTTTTTGCTTGCCCTTGGTCAACCATTTCTCGGCCAACCATGCCTCGATGCCGCCGACGTGCGGAACCAACAGAGTCCAGGCGCCGAATATCAGGGTTGCGGACACCAGGAACCCCGAGATGGTAGACACCCAGCGCCTCCACCCGGGCCGGGACTCGGACCACCAGTCCCGCCAGCGCCCTGATTGGGAGAACAGACGCGGCCAGAAGAGCCACAGCAGCAGCAGATCGAGGGTGAGTACCAGTTGGTGATTGATGGTGATCCACTCGCCGTGATAGGGCAGGAATCTCCATTGGATGGCCAGCAGCAGGGCGACGGGGGCCGCCAGGATGGTGACCACGACCGCCGCCCCGAAGACCCAACGGATCAGCCGCGGATGCTGGGTGCCGATAATCCCGTGGCTGAAGATCAGGGGAAAGATCAACCCCCGCTGGACCCGCGCCGGTTCCGTCGGCAGTGATTCGAGGGCCCGGTCGAGATCGAAGAGCTTGCGCGACAGCAGATAGAACTGGCTGAGCAGATGGGCATGAAAGATCAGCACCAGCCAGGGGATGACGACATAAAACCCGACCAGGGGCAGCTCGACATTGAGCAATGGCAGACGGGCGCCGGTCTCCTTCAGGAGCTGCTCGTCATTGGTCGAGAAGACGACGATCGCCACATAGGCGGCGAACAGCAGAAAGGTGAAATAGCGCCCGCGCACATAGCGCGCCGACTCGTCCGCCGCCGCGCGCAACACCGCGAGCTTGTCGAGGACGCCCGCCTCTTCGAGCGACCAGCGATTCTCGTCTAGATCATCCCGACCGCGAGACATCCCCCCACCTCCCAAGGTCCGCGACAATCCCCCCAACCCCATTTCCCCCATTCCTTCAGGAAAGGAATATTCGTTCCCATACTACAGACCGGCCTGACGGAAATGTAGGCTAGGGTGGGCTTGCGAACCCCGACGATCCGAATGCTTGTTGCAAGATTCTAATAGGACAGGATGAACAGGATTTTTCAGGATTGACAGGATTTTTTATTTTTAATCCGTGGGAATCTGCGTAATCTGCGCAGGAAATGGGGTCAGGTCTTGATGTGTGCCTTCAAGAGTCACGGATCAAGACCTGACCCCATTTACCAGAAATGT
>JAIZWN010000733.1 GCA_020443945.1 Candidatus Thiosymbion ectosymbiont of Robbea hypermnestra
CTCGGTGCTCTCCTCTCGCCTTGGCGCGGTTGGGAGGGCTCTGAGGGTGAAAAATAAGGTGAAACGGGGCACTAGAGACTGTCTAAAAAAGCAGTCTCTAAGGGGGTTGAGCCAATTCCCGGAGTTTTCCACAGAAGTAGCGGAAGCTCGGGGATCGGTTGCCCGCGACATCCATTTTCGGTGCAATCATTTCCGCCCACCTGGATTTTTCCGCCCCGATTGCTTGCCATCCCTTCCCGGACAGGATTGCGGTCCCTCCGGGATAAACGGCATCCGCCAACCTTTCCCATGTGCCACAGATGCTGTCTTGTTCATAAGCAGTGAGCACCGAATCCTTTGCCTTCGGATATGTGTTTCTGACCGCGTCCAGGTCCCCGAGAAGCCAAGCCTCGCCCTCCTCCACCGCAATGCAGAAGCGCGTTTCTGGCCGTGGATCACAGGCATTTAAAACACCGAACAACTCGTTACGAAAGGTCTTGAGACATCGGTCGTCCAGATCGCACACCAGGATCACCGCGACCCGATAACCTTTTGGATAAGCGGCGAATGTTTTTCCATAGCCCTTCAATAGCTTGGGAAGATTATCGAGCAAAATGCGCTTGCTCGCATCGTCGGTATCCCGCATATTTTCAGGGATACGCCCAATTCCCCTGTAAGCATGAACCTTGAATGTATGACCATCCCCAATGATCCTGGGCACCAGAATATCCAGGGCCTTTTTACCCGACTGGTCCTCTACGAGTAGCTCGAAGTGCATCGGTCGCATTACCTCGCATCCAGATAATCGCTGTACCAAAGCCCCCCCAGGGGAATCCCTTCATCTACCATGTTTTTGACGATCGGGTCCTCGCTCGCCTTTCGGATCGTCGAAAAACCATCGTCACCCTTTTCCAGCACCCATACCTCTTTCGCCTCCAACGCATCCACAAAATAGGGTTGGTGAGTCGTAATCAAGACCTGGGAGCCGCCCTTTCTCCCCGTTGCATGTTCCCTGAATTCCCTTGCCAGGGTTTCGAGCAATTTATGATAGAGCCCATTTTCGGGCTCTTCGATACAGAGAAAGGGGGGTGGCGACGGATCCTGCAGGAGTAGAAGGTAAGCGAAAATCTTCAGCGTACCGTCGGACATCTGCTGGCTGTAAAAGGGATCCTCGAACCCCTTGTCGTTGAATCGCAGCAACAAACGCCCATCCGGCGTTTTTTCGGTGTCGATCTTGTCGATACCCGGTATCTTCTCCGAGATGCCGCCCAGAATCGCGCGGAAACGCTTGGGGTGCTCCCGTTCCATGAATTGAACCACGTTGCCCAGATTGTCGCCGTGGATATTCAAATGTTTCTGAGGGCCGGCCAGGGGAAGACCGCGCGCGGCATCCGGTGTGAAATAGCTGAGATACCAACCTTCGATGAAACGGCGAAAGGCCGAAATCCGCGGATGTTGCTTGAGCGCGCCGAGGGTCGAGATTCCGAGCCGGCGCTTGTCTTCGAGCTCGACGATTTCCGTCTCTCCGCTTTCCTCTACATCCTCTCCTTTGCGGATGGACTCGATGAGTCCGGTCAGATCCAAAGGTCGATTTTCCTCGTCTATCTGGCGGCCTTCCGTATCCCCCTTCCAGGCAACGCCCTTGCCGTCATTCAATATCAGGAACGAGAACGGCCACCCGTGCTTTTGTCCCTTTCGCCTTTGTCTGAGCCGTTCCCTTTGGACATAGGGACGCCCGTTTGTATCGAGATCGATGGAGACCTCATAGGTAATTGGTCGGGCATTGCCATCCTCTTTGTAATACACCGCGAACTCGATCGGCTCCCGGGTTCCCCGCGCCCTGATACGCTCGTAACCGCCGCGGCCGCGCGAATCACAGGCCTCTTCCACCCCGCTTTTCAGGCAGTCCGCCAGAAAGCCGAAGGCATCGAACAGCGTACTCTTACCAACCCCGTTCTTGCCGATAACCGCGGTCATCGGCGTGAGCGGCTCCGCCTGCTGGAGATTCCATAACTTACCCAGGGCAATATCCCGCAGAACGCGAAAATTCCGTATCCTGAAACCCTCTATCTTTGCCATGGCGATCTCTTGCGTAAGGTTATAACCCCGTTGCCTCCAGATATGCACGAACCCGCGGGGCGGGGCGGATCGGAGCAGGCACGGTGGTTATGGGTAGAACAGGATACACATGCCCGCCCGCGCCGTAACCTGACATTCGGTGTCGGGCGGGTACAGCATTCCGCTTGATAAGGTGAAATGCGGTACTGGACCCCACCCAACCCGCATCGCTATCATGGCTATTGCAAGCGAGCCACCGCCATGGACGATTATCGCCACCACGCCTTCATCAGCTACGCCTGGGCCGACAACCAGCCCTTCGACGCCCCCGGTCGCGCCGATCAGGGCCGCGACGGCCAGGCCCGGCGCAACGGCTGGATCAGTGTCTTCCACGACCGCCTTTGCAAACACCTGGGCCGGACCCTGGGCCGCATCCCCGAAGGCGAGCGGGTCTGGCTGGACTACGAGCAACTGCGCGGCAACGATGCCGTCACCCCCCGGATCATTGACGAGCTGAACCATTCCGCGTCTCTGATCCCCATCCTCTCCAAAGCCTGGTTCGATTCCCCCTGGTGCCGGCAGGAATTCACCACCTTCATCGCGCAAGCCCCTGATCCGCTGGAGCGGCTATTCCCGGTCTGGATGGAGCCGGTGGAAAACACCGAGCTCGATGAGGACGGCCAAAAAATCCGAGATCGGCTCCAAAAGCTACACGGCTACCAGTTCTGGTACAAGAACGATGCCGGCCGGATCCGCACCCGCTGGTTCCCCTCCATGGAGATCGCCGATCGGGATTACAGCGACACCCAGCAGGACATGGCTCGCGATATAGCCGATATGACCAAGCGGCTCGGGCTGCTCGAGCGGCCCGCCAAGGACGCATCCGTCCCCGAGTCCGACGGCGCTGCCCGGCAAGCGCCCCCGACACCCCGCGACCCACCGGCGCCGCCCACCGAGGACCACAATCTGGTCATCGTCATCGGCGGCAGCGGTGACGCCTCCCTGATCGGGGACATCACCCGCACCCTGAACGCCCGCGGGGACTCCAGCTACCGAGCTCCCCTGATGGTGCGGGACCAGCGCGGCCAGTACAAACCCTCGGAGCTGCGCCGGGATCTGCGCGAGAACCTCGAGCAGGCCAACACCGTGCTCATGGTCGTCGACCAAGGCCCCCGGAACCAGATCAACGAGCAGCTCTACGAATATGCCCAGGCCGCCGCCAGGCACCCGGAGCGGAAACCGAACCTGAACCTCTACCACCTGGGCAAGCAACCGCTGGACCTCCGTCCATCCGGCCTCGACCCACGGATTCACCCCATACCGGACGGCGACATGAGCAAAATCCTGGAGCTGGCGCCCCAACCGCCGGCAAAACCACAGGTCCAACGCATCATCGAAGGCATCATCCCCTCCGTCTCGACCCAACCGGACAGCACCACAACCCTGCGTCAAATGCGAGACGAGCGCACCCGACAACTTTCCGGGCACTTCTCATGAAATTGGTTCTCGACAGCTCCGTCATCGTGATGGAACCATGACAATGCGCCAGGAGCCTGCAAGCATGAATCGGATCGAATCATCGGCCACCGCCGGTCCGACGCGGGCCAACCGCCCCTACCCCGGATTGCGCCCCTTCGGCCGCGAGGAATCGGACCGCTTCTTCGGCCGCGAAGACCAGATCGACCAGCTACTCGACAAACTCGCCGAGACCCACTTCCTGGCCGTACTCGGCACCTCCGGCTCCGGCAAATCCTCCCTGGTGCGCGCCGGTCTGCTGCCGGCCCTGGACAGCGGCGTCCTGATCCCCCCCGAGCCCGCCGCCGCCCTCCCCTCCTGGGCCATCGCCGAGCTCCGCCCCGGCGACCACCCCATCCGCCGGCTGGCCGCCGCCCTGATCCGGGACACCGGCATGGGCCGGGACCTCCCCGCCGCCGAACAAAACCAGCGGATCACCGCGCTGGAACAAGACCTGCGCCTCGGCCGGCGCGCGCTCCGAAACCGCCTGCACCTGGAGCCCCTACCCCCCGGCGAGCGACTGCTGATCCTGGTAGACCAGTTCGAGGAACTCTTCCGCTTCCAGCGCGACGACCCCCGGGAAGCCGCCGAATTCGTCGCCCTGCTGCTGGCCGCCGCCTACCACCCCGACTGCTACCTGGTCATCACCCTGCGCTCCGAATTCATCGGCGACTGCGCCCGCTACCCGGACCTGCCCGAGGCCATCAACGCCGGCCTCTTCCTGACCCCGCGCCTGAGCCCGGAACAGCTCGCCGACGCCATCCAGCTCCCGGCCCGGCTGCCCGAATTCCGCGGCGACGTCGATCCCGGCCTGGCGCGCCGGCTGCTGATCGAGGCCGCCTCTGAGCAAGACCAGCTGCCCCTGCTGCAACACCTGCTCATGCGCCTGTGGGACCGCGCCCGCGCCGCCGGCCGGGAAAACCCCGTCCTCGACGAGGCCGACCTCGCCGCGCTCGGCGGCCTGCACGCCGCCCTGGACCGCCACGCCGAAGAGGCCCTGGCCGAGCTCGCTACGGACCAACAACAAACCGCCGAGGTCCTCTTCCGGGCCCTCACCGAACGCACCACGGGCCAGCGCGACACCCGCCGGCCGGTAAGCATCGCCCAAGTCGCCCGCATCGCCGACAAAACGCCGCAACAGATCATCCACTGCACCGCGCCCTTCCGCCGCACCGACCGCAGCTTCCTCATGCCCCCGGCGGACCAGCCGCTCGACGCCGAAGACACCCTCGACATCACCCACGAGGCCCTCATCCGCCAATGGCAACGGCTCCGGGACTGGACCGCCGACGAAGCCGAGCAGGCCGAGCTTTACCAACGCCTGGAAGCCGCCGCCCAACGCTGGCACCGGGGCCAGGGCGCCCTCTGGACCGACCCGGATCTGCAGATCGGGCTGGACTGGCGGGACAAACACCGGCCTAGCGACGCCTGGGCCGCACGCTACGGCGGCGACTTCGACCTGGCCATGAAATTCCTGGACGCCGGCCGGGATCAGCGCGAACAACAACGCACCGCCGAGTGGAAACAGCAGCGCCGGAAGCTGCGCCGGGCCTGGGCCATCGCCGTGTTCTCCCTGATTGCCCTGGCCCTTACCCTGGCCCTGGCCGGTTGGGCCTGGGTCGAGCGGCAAAACGCCGTCGCCGCCAAACAGGAGGCCAAAGAACACGCCGAGCTTGCAGAGGCACAGAAGCAGGTCGCCGAAGCAGCCAAAGACCGTGCCCAGCGCAATGCGGGCGAAGCCCAGAAACAACGCATTCGGGCCGAACGCGCCGGTCAGCAACGCACCGAGCAGCTCTTCGAGTCCGGCCTCACCCACGCCGCCCTCCTGGCCCAAAGCGAGGACTATGCCGCCGCCTGGCGGGTGCTCGGCCAGACAACCGCCCTGGACCCGGCCATCCCCCCGGACCGCCGCCACGCCCGCAACCTGCTGGCCGGCTTCGTGGACCTGCGCCACGGCGCATCGGACCAGATCTACCGCGGCGCCGACGCCGCCCTGATCGATCTGGCCCTGAGCCCGGATGGCCGCTGGCTGGCCGCCGGCGGCGAGCGCGGCGAGCTGGTCATCTTCGACGCCGCCGGCGGCGAGCTGGTGCACCGCCTGGAGGGACATGATCCAAAATCAGGTGAGGATGGAGCCGTCAATGCCGTCCGCTTTACCGCGGATGGCAAAACCCTGATCAGCGCCGGCGAGGACCGCCACATCCGCCACTGGTCCGTCCCGGACTGGCAAATCCAACAACAATGGCCGGCCCCGGCCGGGGTCTTCTCACTGGCCCTGAGTCCGGACGGCAAGCGCTTGGCCAGTGCCGGTCAGGACGACGCAATCACAATCTGGTCCATGGCGACCGGCGAGCCTACTCGTACCCTGCGCGGCAAGAGCAGCAACATTGCCGACGGCGCCAGTCTGGCCTGGCTGCCGGATGGCCGGCTGATCAGCGGCGGCTATAACGGCCAGGTCGGCATCTGGAACCCGGAAACCGGAGAGGAACAACCCCTGCCGAGCATCCACACCGAACAGGTCAACAGTGTTGCCGTCAGTCCGGACGGCCAGCGGATTGCTACCGGCGGCGCCGACAGGACCATTATTCTCTGGGACGCCAACGGCCAGCCCTTGCGCCGTCTGCACGGCCATCGGAACGATGTGCTCGGCCTGGCCTTCGACCCGTCCGGCCAACGTCTGCTGTCCGCGAGCTATGACAACGACCTGCGGCTGTGGGACCTTGCCTCCGGCGCCAGCCTGCGGGTCTTCCAGGGCCACGAGGCCGGGCTCTGGTCCGTCATCGTCCGCGATGGCCGGGCCTACACCGCCGCCAACGACGGCACAATCCGCCGCTGGCCCCTGGAGCAAGAGCAACCCGGCCAATGGCTCTGGGACCTGGATAATCGGAAACCTAAAGCAGTCCAGCTGATCCTGGACCGGGCCGATGCCGGAACGGACACACTACTGGTCGGCTTCAATGACGGCGCGATACGGGGATATGCCTTGCCGCCAGAGACCGCAGAATATTCGGCACCGGCCCAGGTCGACACGGAATCGACCACCCCAGTAGATTCGGGCCAGGAAATAGCCGCGCCCTCGCCCAATGCACCGGGTATCCTGGTAGCGGAACGGACAGATGCGCACAATGCTTCGCTGAATCGTTTTGCGTTGGCGCCGGATAGACAAACACTGGCTACCGCCAGCCTGGACAACAGCGCCCGCATCTGGCGCATCCAATCGGATAAAGACGGCCTGGCGCTGGAGCCCCTGCACCGCTTCGACCGACACTCGAACAGCGTCCATGCCCTCGCTTTCTCCCCGGATGGCCGTTGGCTCGCCACCGCCGGCTACGACGGCCAAGTGGGACTACTCGACCTCGAGACCGGCGACAACAAGCTCTCACCGGCGGCGGAGTTCGGCAGGATCGCCTCGGTCGAGTTCACGCCGGACGGCAACTCACTGATAACCGCGCACTACGAGGAACGCCGGATCCGCATTTGGCAACCCAAAGGCCCGCGGCTGACCAATGGCCGCACCCTCGCCCGGCTGTCCGATAACCCAGGCTGGGCCACTTTGAGCCCGGATGGCCGCCAAGTCGCCGTCGTCGGCCGTGATTGGCTCGTCTCCCTCTATGATCTCGACCCGGCCGCCGGTGCCAGCGATGCCGAGCCACGGCGACTGGTAGGCCATGAGCAGACCGTCTTCCGTGCCAGCTTCGCTCCGAACGGCCGCCTGCTCGCCACCGTCAGCGCCGACAAGACCCTCCGTGTCTGGGACCTGGGATCGGACCAAGCCCCGACCACCACAACCGGCCAACCCCTCTTCACCCTGCAGCTGCCAACACAACGCGATCATGGTGTGCCCCTCTGGGATTTCGACTTCCGCTGCACCCGGGACCAGACCCACTGCTGGCTCGCCGTCCCCCTCACCATCGGCCGCATCGCCCTCTACCGCCTCCCCTGCGCCCACCCCCCCACCAACCTCCACCCGGAAACCACCACCCAAGCCAAACCATAAGGCGGAAAAGCGAAGCCCATCCCACCGCATAGCCGGAATCTCTCGTTCCCACGCGCCGAGATTCTCTCGTTCCCACGCGCCGCGTGGGAATGCGGAAGCTCCGCGCCGCGGAGCCTAGTGCTCCACAGACTGAGCTGCGCCCACCAGGAGTAACCCACTCCAACCAGCCCATCGATCCGTGCCGGGCGCCCCATTCTCTCGTTCCCACGCGCCGCGTGGGAATGCGGAAGCTCCGCGCCGCGGAGCCTAGTGCTCCGCAGACTGAGCTGCGCCCACCAGGAGTAACCCATTCCAACCAGCCCATCGATCCGTGCCGGGCGCCCCACTCCTATAGGAAAGAAATAATCATTCCCATACTACATACCGCGTAGGGCGGAAAAGCGAAGCCATGTAGATACTCTGTTCCCCTGCAAGTCCGATGTGCCTCCGGTCCATAAGCAGAATGAATCAGGACGCCGCTTCCGGCA
>JAIZWN010000734.1 GCA_020443945.1 Candidatus Thiosymbion ectosymbiont of Robbea hypermnestra
CTCTAGTGCCCCGTTTCACCTTATTTTTCACCCTCAGAGCCCTCCCAACCGCGCCAAGGCGAGAGGAGAGCACCGAGCAAGAGAGCAGCGCCACACCTTGCCTTGGCGCGGTTGGGGGGGCTCCCTTCGGACGCGACGAGAAGCGACCATCCGCGTCGTTGCGCGAGCTTGCAATAGGGGTAGCTATTCCTGCGCTCACGCGCCTCGCGGCT
>JAIZWN010000735.1 GCA_020443945.1 Candidatus Thiosymbion ectosymbiont of Robbea hypermnestra
ACCGTAACTTGTTTTGCTTTGGTTGTTTCCGGGATTCGGCGTATATACCCAGGGACAACAAAATTACAACACCACCCTGTATTTGATTTTCGGGGGATTCGGTTAATTGAGAACGCCCCCTGGAACCTGGCAGGAAATCGGCGGAAGCACTGCCCCCTCGTGCCGCAGGAGCCACCGCTTGATCGCGAGCTTACGACCGCTGGCATCGCCGGCAAAGCCACCGAGCCCATTGCCGGCAACGACGCGATGGCAGGGCACGACAATCGGGCAGGGGTTGGCGCGGCAGGCCCCCCCGATGGCGCGGGCACCGGTCCCGAGCCGGTGCGCCAGCTCGCCGTAAGTCACCGTACACCCGGCGGGAATCTCCCGCAACGCCGCCCAGACACGTCTCTGAAAGGCTGTCCCCCGCAGGTTCAAGGGAAGATCGAAGCCATGGCCCGCATCCTCGAAATAGGCCCTCAGCTGCTCCCGGACCGCGGCCGGCGGCGCATCCTCTGTCCCGCCCGTCCGGTCCGGCTCCAGCTCCACCCCGCACAGACGGCCATCCTCCACGAGGATCCCGATGAATCCTATGGGGGTATCGACCGATGCCTTTAACGCATTCATATCCTGCGTTGGTAGTGTTGTAGTTTTGTGATCCGCGATTTTGGACCGCATCCCGGAATCCATAAATCGTAAAATACCACCCCCTGCGTTGACAAGGTGGGCGAAGCGATCAAGGCCCGCGCGGAAAGACCACGGATTCCATCGGGATAGGGCGGCGGGTATAATCGACGGCCAGGCCATTTCCGTCGTTCCGAGGCATTCCCTTGTCGCCGGGCGCGAACCTTCCCAGAAGTTCCGTACCGGCACCGCCATGGAACCGAGGCTGTTTACAGGGGCCCTTGAAAAATTTTCCTGGCAATTTTTCAAGGTTCCCTACAACCGCCCGGTTTGTTGCAAACCGACTTTGCGAGTCAACGAGATGAATAAAATTGCGCGTATCCTGGTTCCTCTGTTTCCCGCCATGGCCCTGCTGGGCTGCGGCGAGCAATCGGTCAGCTACCTGAGTGATGTGCAGCCCTTCCTCGATAAGTATTGTATGCGCTGCCATGGAGCGGACGGTGAAGGCAGCGAGGTCAGCGGTCTGCGCATGGACGACTATGAGAGCCTGATGAAAGGAACCAAGTACGGCCCCGTCGTCAAACCGGGAGATAGCTTCACCAGCGCCCTGGTAATGCTGGTGGAGGGACGGGCCGATCCCTCGCTGAAGATGCCCCATGACGGCAATAAAACACCCAGCCAAGCCGAGATCGAGAGGATAAAGACCTGGATCGATCAGGGCGCGAAGAACAATTGATCCCGCCGGCTCCGCGGGCACGGACCATGGGACCTAGCCTGGTAGGATGGGCAAAGCAAGCGCCCGGCAAGTCGGTCCGGGGTTTCGGTCAGGCTGGGGAGATTGCCGAACCGCGACGGCTTGTTGGAGGCAGGTAGCGCGCGTGCCCATCGAACCCGGCTTGATGCGCCCCTCATACCGTTTTGATGGGCACGCTTCGCGTGGCGCATCCGACAAGGCCTGTTGGCGCGCAAAGTCTTGGGGATAACCGGAGTCTCAACCAGAGAATAAGCACGCTCCGCTTTGCCCATCCTACAAGCCGGGATCGCCGGCTTCGCGGGCACGGACCCGATGGGACCGCACGCTCCAGGCTGGTAGGACCGTAGGGCGGGAAAGCCCAGCGCATCCCGCCGCGTCGGTTGGGCAAATACGAGAACCCTTTTTCGATCTCCTCTCCCCAGTTCTCTCCCGGCGGGAGGCGGTCAATCTTCTTCCCATCCCCACAGGGGGTCTTGGCGGGAGGTCGTGCCGGAGGGGGGCTTTTCAGGGTCCTGTGTTTTGACCTGGGAGAGCCAGTCGAACCACCGCTCCCAGCCGGCGGTTTCCTCGAAGGGTTTTTCTTCCACCGGGGCGGTGGATGCGGTTTCTTCGATTTTCGGCTCCCGGTATACGATCCGTACCGGATCGCTACGTTTGTCGAGGGCCCGCAGTAGGGTGGCATCTTGCTTGTAGATGTCTTGCCGGAACAGGACCTTGCCGTTTGGGTCCCCTGTCGCCGTCCAGTAGGCCAGAATGATTGTCAGGGGTTCGTCCAGGCGCACCTGGCGGGTGCGTTGGGTGGCGACTATCCGCCGGAATTGTGCCCGGTTCCAGCGGTTGGGGTCGTCCAGAATCAGCTCCGCGAGTCTCCAGGGACGCTCGACGCGCACGCAGCCGGAGCTGAGCAGGCGTCGCGAGCGGTTGAAGAGGCCCCGGTTCGGGGTATCGTGCAGGTAGACGGCGTACCGGTTGGGAAACATGAATTTGATCTGGCCCAAGGCGTTCCGGGGACCGGGGGGCTGACGGATCAGGTAAGGGAAGTTCGCGGGGGATCGGTTCCAATTGACGGATTGGGGCGAGACGGGTTTGCCGTCGCGGGTGATTACTTGCAGGCCCCTTCTCTTCAGAGAGTTGGGGTTTTTGCGCGCGGCGGGCAGGATGTCCTTTTTCAGGATGGTGGGCGGGACGATCCAACCGGGATTGATCTCGAGGTATTCCACCTGATCCCGGAACATGGGGGTAGGCCGCTTGGAACGCCCGACGATGACCCGCGAATCCCAGATGACCCGCCCGTTACGGAAGAGCTCGGCTTTCTGTTCCACGATGTCGACCAGCAGAAAGTCGTCCGGGAGGCGATCGGAGAGCCAGCGCATACGCTCCAGGTTGATGCGGATCTGGTCTATTCGCCTGGTGACGGGGACGTTCATGGCCGCCCGGGTTTTCGTCCCGACGATGCCCTTGCTCTCCAGGCGATGACGCTTCTGGAAGGTACGCACCGCGGTTGCGAGCGCCGCGTCGTAGACCGGGCTGGTGGAGGCGGGTCCCTTGTAGTCGCCCGTCGCCTGCAGGCGCTTGCGCAGAATGGGGACCCGGGGGTCGCTCGCGGAGGGCCTGAGGGGTTTACCCGCCGGGAGCCTCGGCCAGCCGCCGGTGGCGGCGATCCGGCGATAGCGGACCAGGCCCTGCTGCAACCGGGTGTAGAAGGCCGGTTGGGCGGTCAGGCCCTCGACCTCCGCCGGGAGATTTTGCGCGCGGACCGCCCGCTCCAGATCCTCCAGCAGGTCATGGGCATAGGGTCCCGCGTAGTTCCAGTTTCGATCCAGGCGTTTCGGGTCGATCTTGCCGTAGCGACGATGATGGATCAGGCGCAGCAGGCTGTCGCTCAGGAGGATTTCTTCGTCCGCGGAGGCGGAGGCGAATAGTCTCAGGGAGGGCCGGTCCGCGGCGATATCCCTGATCTTTTGCGCATGAAAATCGCCCGGTTGGAAGCCCTCGTCGGCGCTTTGTTCCACCAGGCGCAACAGGTCTTCGACCCGCTGGTTGCGGTCCCAGACGAAACGGTCGTTGCGCTGGTAGTAAAAATCGTCGAGAAGTCGCGCGGATGCCAGCGGGACACCCAGGACGGTGGGCACGCTTTGGTACCTCAGCTGCTCCAGACGCGCCCGCAGATCACCGTCGGCGCTGACGGGTAAGGGCAGCAGGGAGAACCAGATGAGCAGGATGATTCCCGAGCTCGAGGGGCGTTTGGGCAACATATAGATATCTCTCGTATGGATCGAGACGGGATATTCTCCACACTGGAACCCGCGATAGCCTTTCCAACCGCGCGAATCCAAGGCTTATTTTACTAAGGATACCAGATTCCCGCCCGATATCCGCCGATCGGGGCGTGCCGGCGCCGGGTCCCGGATAATCGCATAAGTACCCCCATAAAATTATTTGTAACTCCTAATTCGAGAACAGAATTCTATACTCATTTGACCCGAATAAATCA
>JAIZWN010000736.1 GCA_020443945.1 Candidatus Thiosymbion ectosymbiont of Robbea hypermnestra
CCGCTCCAGCGGCCAGGATTTCAAGACGCTGGAGCGTCTGGAATTGCTCCCACGCTGGAGCGTGGGAGCCAGAGAGATTGCGGGTAACTCGCGTAGGATGCGGTGAGCGTGGATCAAACGCTCAGGAATAGCGCTGACCCGGACCGCGAACCGCATCAGTGAACCGATACGCAGTCGATGCGGTTCGTTTCACTCACCACATCCTACGGAAGTGACTCTGAGGGTAAAAAATAAGGTGAAATGGGGTACTAGATTTGTGGTTGCCGGATTTTGTATCCGGCTGTACCAGATACCGGATAGCCGATGATCGATGGGCTCCTGCTGCTCGAACGCCACCCGGACCTGCTCTACGGCGGCGTCGTCCTGTTTGCGCTGGCGGTCGGCAGCTTTCTGAACGTCGTCATCTCCCGGCTGCCCAGGATGCTGGACCATGCCTGGCGTCGGGAATGCGCGGACCTTCTCGGGCGCAAGGAAACGACGCCCCGGGAGCCGCGCCTGTCGCTCGCCCATCCCCCCTCCCACTGTCGCCATTGCGGCCACCGGATACGGGCGCTGGAGAACCTCCCGCTCCTGAGCTATCTGGTCCTGCGCGGACGCTGTGCCGCCTGCGGTGAAGCGATCGGTCCGCGTTATCCCCTGGTAGAGGCCGTTGCGGCCCTGCTCTCCGTGCTGGTGGTCCAGCGCTTCGGGGTCGGTTGGGAGAGCGTCGCCGCCCTGCTCCTGACCTGGTGTCTGATCACCCTGGCGGCCATCGACCTGGAAACCGGGTCACTGCCCGACGCCATCACCCTGCCCGTCCTCTGGCTGGGGTTGATGCTGAGCCTGACCCATTGGTTTACCGACAGCCGCTCCGCGATCCTCGGGGCCGCTCTGGGATACCTGGGTCTGTGGGGCCTGTTTCACCTGTTCCGTCTGCTGACGGGCAAGGAGGCCATGGGATTCGGCGATTTCAAGCTGTTCGCCATGCTCGGGGCCTGGCTGGGCTGGCAGTATTTGCCCCAGATCCTACTGCTCGCTACGTGCGCCGGGGTTTTGGTGGGCGGCGCCCTGATCCTGGTGCGAAAATGGGACCCCCGGCGCCCCATTCCCTTCGGCCCCTTCCTGGCGACCGCGGGTTGGATCGGCCTCCTGTGGGGAGACGCCATCAACCACGGCTACCTCCGATGGGTGGGACTGGCGTAACCTTGGCGTGTGGATGCGAGCGCGCGGAAAAACATCGCAACCGAGTACAAGGGCGCCGCGGACGAACACGGAAAACGGCCGACGGGCCGCCAATGGATCAGAACGAGCAAGCGCGACATGGCAAACTCCAGCCTACCCCTCTTTCCGGACACGGTGGCGACCACGGGCGTGATGTCGGCGCAGCAGATCAAAAATGTCATCGATCAGGGGCACATATTGTCGGACCGGCCAATCGAGCCGATCCAACTCCAGCCATCGAGCCTGGATCTGAGGCTGGGGGCACGGGCATACCGCGTCAGGGCCGGCTTCCTGCCGGGCCCGCAATCTACCGTCCTCGCCTGCCTGGAGCAGCAGGGGGACGACGTCGTCGCGCTCGACCTTTCGTCGCCGCAAATATTCGAGCGTGATCACGTCTATATCGTGCCGCTTATGGAACGGATGAGGCTGCCCAGGAAAATAACCGGAAAGGCCAATCCAAAAAGCAGTACCGGGCGATTGGATATCTTCACCAGGCTGATTACGGATTACGGCGAGAAGTTCGATCGCGTCCCGGAGGCCTACACGGGACCCTTGTATGCGGAGATCTCTCCGCGCTCCTTTTCGGTCCGCGTTCATCATGGGGCCACGATGAATCAGCTGCGATTCATTGTCGGCTCCCCACCTCCTTCGGACAGGAGTATTCGCAACCTCCATGCAAGCCAGGGACTGGTCTATGCCGATGACGGTACCGTCATCGACGCGAACATCGCCAGGGGGCTGACGCTGTCAATAGACCTCGCGCTGGGAAGCGACTCGGGACCTGTCGGATACATCGCGAAAAATACCTCCGCCGTGATCGATATCGGCAAGACGAATTACTATGAGACCGAGAAGTTCTGGAAACCGATCACAAGGCCACCGGATGGCCGAATCATCATCGAGCCCAATCACTTCTACATACTTGCTTCCAAGGAGTTGGTCAGGATTCCGTCCGATTACGCCGCCGAGATGATTGCCTTCGATCCGGTTATCGGGGAGTTCAGGGCCCATTACGCCGGTTTTTTCGATCCCGGCTTCGGTGATGGCGACATCCAGGGAGTGCGCGCCGTTCTCGAAGTAAAGGCCCACTACGTCCCCTTTTCGCTGCGGCATGGGCAGGTTGTGGCGAGAATGATCTACGAACGAATGATGCAGGTACCCCACCGCCTGTATGGCAGGGAGCTCGGATCATCCTATTACAATCAGGGGCTCACACTGAGTAAGCATTTCATTCGAGCGCCATGAGCGCAATTCATGATACGACCGGGCAACGCATGCGCATACATCCTGGAGACAAGAACCATGCAGGGATGTGAGAGGGAACGTCGTGATTTCTTCAGGCGGGCCGGGGCCGCCTCCCTGACCCTCGGCGCCGGCGCGGCCGGAGTGGGGAACGCCCGGGCCGGGACCGGCCATACCTGGAAAATGGTCACCTCCTGGCCGAAGAACTTTCCTGGATTGGGCATCTGCGCCAATCGGCTCGCCGCGCTCATCGGCGAGCTGAGCGGGGGCCGCATCCAAGTGAAGGTCTATGGGGCCGGGGAGCTGGTGCCCGCGTTCGAGGTCTTCGACGCCGTCGCCCAAGGCACCGCCGAGATAGGCCATAGCGCGGCCAACTATTGGAAAGGCAAAAGCGAGAGCGCCCAGTTCTTCGCCGGCGTTCCCTTCGGCATGACCGCCCAGGAGACGAACGGCTGGCTCTATTACGGGGGTGGGCTGGAGCTCTGGACCGAGCTCTACGCCCGCTTCGGCCTGATCCCCTTCCCGGCCGGAAACACCGGGATGCAGATGGGGGGCTGGTTCAATCAGGAGATCAAGAGCGTCGCGGACCTGGCGGGGCTCAAAATACGGATGCCGGGCCTCGGCGGCGAGGTGTTCGAACGTGCCGGCAGCACCCCCGTCAATCTGCCGGGAAGCGAGCTCTTCATCGCCCTCCAGTCCGGCGTCATCGACGCCACCGAGTGGGTGAGCCCCTACAATGACCTGGCCTTCGGCCTCCACGAGGCGGCCGAATACTATTACTATCCCGGCTTTCACACACCGGGCGCTACCTTGGAGGCCATCGTCAATCGGGCCGTCTTCGAGGCCCTGCCCGCGGATCTGCAAGCCATCGTGCGCAATGCCTGCAAGGTCGTCGATCAGGACCTGCTGGCCGAGCAGACCGCGCGTAATCCGGGCGCCCTCCAGGTCCTGCTCGAGCAACACGGGGTAAAGCTGAGGGCCTATCCGGACGAGGTAATCGCCGAATTGCAGCGGCTTACCGAGCAGGTCCTCTCCGAGCTCGCCCGGAAGGACGAATTTTCGCGCAAGGTCTTCGCCTCCTACCGGAAATTCCTCCGGGAGTCGAAGGAATGGAGCCGTGTCTCCGAGCTGGCCTATCTACAGGCCCGCGACCTGGACGACCCGGCATGATCGAATCATGGGTTGATGACAACCCGCGCCTGACCACACAAAACGAGGAAGACAGATGCAACGTCGCGATTTCTTCAAGCAGGCCGGGGTCGCCTCCCTGGCCCTCGGCGCCGGCGCGGCCGGGATCGGGACCGCCCGGGCCGCGGCCGATCACCAGTGGAAGCTGATTACCTCCTGGCCGAAGAACTTTCCGATGTTGGGCACCGGCGCCAACCGGCTCGCCGAACTCATCGGCGAGCTGAGCGGGGGCCGCATCCAGGTCAAGGTCTACGGGGCCGGGGAGCTGGTGTCCGCGTTCGAGGTCTTCGACGCCGTCGCCCGAGGCACCGCCGAAATGGGCCACAGCGTAGCCAGCTATTGGAAAGGCAAGAGCGAGATCGCCCAGTTCTTCGCCGGCGTTCCCTTCGGCATGACCGCCCAGGAGATGAACGGCTGGCTCTACCATGGGGGCGGGTTGGAACTCTGGACCGAGCTTTACGCCCGCTTCGGCCTGATCCCCTTTCCGGCCGGGAACAGTGAGGTGCAGATGGGGGGCTGGTTCAACAAGGAGATCAAGAGTACCGCGGATCTTCAGGGACTCAAGATGCGGATGCCGGGCCTCGGCGGCGAGGTGATCAGGCGCGCCGGCGGCACCCCCGTCAGTCTGCCCGGAGGCGAGCTCTTCACCGCCCTCGAGTCCGGCGTCATCGACGCTACCGAGTGGGCAAGTCCCTATATCGACCTGGCCTCCGGTCTCCACAAGGCGGCCAGATACTACTACTACCCCGGCTTTCACGAGCCCGGCACCACCCTGGAGGCCATGGTCAACCGAGCCGCCTTCGAGGCCCTGCCCGCGGACCTGCAGGCCATCGTGCGCAACGCCTGCAAGGCGATCAACCAGGATCTGCTGGCCGAGCAGACCGCGCGTAATCCGGGCGCGCTCCGAACCTTGATCGAGCGGCACGGCGTGCTGTTGCGCGCCTATCCGGACGACGTAATCGCCGAGCTGAAACGGCTGACCGAGGAGGTGGTCTCCGAATCCGCGCAAAAGGACGCCTTCTCGCGCAAGGTGGTCGCCTCCTACCGGAAATTCCTCCAGGAATCGAAGGAGTGGAGCCGCATCTCCGAGCTGGCCTACCTGCAGGCCCGCGATCAGGGTTGACCGGGCCCAAAGCGAGGGGCACGCTCCGCTTTGCCCATTCTATTGTCCGCTGTTCCATACAAAGCGAGGAAACCAGATGCAACGTCGCGATTTCTTCAAACGGGCCGGGGCCGCTTCCCTGGCCCTCGGCGCCGGCGCGGCCGGGATCGGGACCGCCCAGGCCAAAACCGATTACAAGTGGAAGATGGTCACGACCTGGCCGAAGAACTTTCCGGGGTTGGGCACCGGCGCCAATCGGCTCGCCGCGCTGATCGGCGAAATGAGCGGAGGCCGAATCCGGGTCAAGGTCTACGGGGCCAAGGAGCTGGTGCCCGCGTTCGAGGTCTTCGACGCCGTCGCCCAAGGCACCGCCGAGATGGGCCACGGTGCTGCCTATTACTGGAAAGGCAAGAGCGAAGTCACCCAGTTTTTCTCCACCGTTCCCTTCGGCATGACCGCCCAGGAGATGAACGGCTGGCTCTACCATGGGGGCGGACTGGAACTCTGGACCGAGCTCTACGCCCGCTTCGGCCTGATCCCCTTTCCGGCCGGGAACAGTGGGGTGCAGATGGGGGGCTGGTTCAACAAGGAGATCAAGAGTATCGCGGATCTTCAGGGACTCAAGATGCGGATTCCGGGCCTTGGCGGTGAAATCCTCAAACGCGCCGGCGGCACCCCCGTCAATCTGCCCGGAGGCGAGCTCTTTACCTCCCTGCAAACCGGGGCCATCGACGCCACCGAGTGGGTAGGCCCCTACAACGACCTGGCCTTCGGTCTCTACAAGGCAGCCAAATACTACTACTACCCCGGCTTCCACGAGCCCGGCACCACCCTGGAGGCCATGGTCAATCGGGCCGCCTTCGAGGCCCTGCCCGCGGACCTGCAGGCCATCGTGCGCAATGCCTGCAAGGTCGTCAATCAGGATATGTTGGCCGAGTACACCGCGCGTAACCCGGTGGCGCTCCGGACCCTGATCGAGCAGCACGGCGTGGCGCTACGGCCCTATCCGGACGACGTGATCGTCAAGCTGAAACGGCTCGCCGAGGAGGTGGTCTCCGAGCTCGCGCGAAAGGACGACTTCTCACGCAAGGTGTCCGCCTCCTACCGGAAATTCCTCCGGGAATCCAGGGAATGGAGCCGCGTCTCCGAGCTGGCCTACCTGCAGGCCCGCGATCGGGATTGAGCGGCCCGATCCGATCCGCTTTCCCTTCCGGGTAAAACGCGGGATGAACCAGACAAGCGCCTGGCGGGATCCCTGAAGGTTCCGGTCATGAACGCCGTCGGCCCGTCCCCTCGCGGACGGGCCCGCTACCCGCCTTGGTTGACGAAAACCCAACCGTCGCTCCGGGCGCCGGAGTTGTCCAGGATCCGGTAGAGGAAGAGGTCCGCCCCGGGGGTTCGTGGCGGCGGCGAATAGCGGAAGTGGTAATCGTCGATCCGCTCGACCGTGCCGAATTGCGGGGGTTCGCACCCGAGAAGTCGGGGGGGGGGGCCGTCCGGGTCATGGGCATGGGCGCGGATGTCGATTGTCACGGACTTGCCGGTAGTGACCTGGATGGGAATGACGGCGGCGACCGGGGGGCGATTCAGCGCGGACAAGAGCTGCCAGGCGGACCAATCGCGGTTGAGCAACAGGAGCCAGCTGCCGATCGCCGCCGGGACCAGAAAGACGAGCAGGAACGTCCCCCAGCGCCGGGGATACAACCAGAGTTCGGTGAACAGGCGAAATTGCGGTCTGCTGATGGGCATGGCGACGAAAAATCCCTGGAGCGAAGGGTATAGAATACTCGAATGCCCCGAAAATACGATCTGCATGCCCACTCGACCGCCTCCGACGGCACCTTGACGCCGTCGGAGCTGGTTGCCCTTGCCGCGGCCAGGGGGGTGGAGGTTCTGGCCCTGACGGACCATGATACCCTGGAGGGCTTGGCCGAGGCACGAACGGCCGCGGAGGCGGCCGACTTGAGCCTGCTTCCCGGCGTCGAGATCTCGGTCACCTGGGGCGGGCGTTCCGTCCATATCGTCGGTCTGGGGGTCGCGTCCCGGAACGAGACCCTGCGCGAGGGTCTGGCGGGGCTGCGGGCCTATCGTCACCGGCGGGCCGAGGAGATCGGTCGTCGCCTCGCCGGGGCGGGGATCGCGGGCGCGTTGGAAGGCGCGCGGGAATTTTCCAACGGGCGTTTGATCGGTCGCACCCACTTTGCCCGTTTTCTCATCCAGCGGGGCTACGCGGCGAACGAGCGCGAGGTCTTCAAGCACTATCTGGTCAAGGGCAAGCCCGGCCATGTGCCGGGGGAGTGGGCGTGTCTCGAGGCTGCGGTGGGTTGGATCCGCGGCGCCGGGGGCCGGGCGGTGATCGCCCATCCGGGGCGCTATGGTTTCTCGCGCGCCAAGTTGCTCCGGCTGATCGGGCAATTCAGGGAACTCGGTGGGGTGGGTATCGAAGTAGTCTCCAGCAGCCACACGCGGGACGAGAGCCTCCTGTTTGCCCGTTACGCGCGGGAGAATCGCCTGTTGGCCTCGGTGGGCTCGGATTTCCACGGACCGCAGAATCCCTGGGCGAGACTCGGGGAACTGGCGCCGCTCCCGGCCTTCTGCACCCCCATCTGGGCCGATTGGGAAGAGCGGTAATGTTCTAACTTTGTGATCCGTGATTTTGAATCCGCGGACAACCATGACGGTGCGGGCAGGTCTCTGCGCCAAATCCCGGAAACCACAATGGGTCACGCCGACTCGGTGTTCTCACACCAAGCCACAAAGCCACAAAGAATTCTGCCGTGGTCCCGGACGGCTCTTGGCGTTGCCGGCGCCACCGCACCGTCATTCCGGGTGGGACCCCGGA
>JAIZWN010000737.1 GCA_020443945.1 Candidatus Thiosymbion ectosymbiont of Robbea hypermnestra
AGCTATTCCTGCGCTCACGCGCCTCGCGGCTGGCCACTTCTCGTTGCGCTGAGAGCGAAAAATAAGGTGAAACGGGGCACTAGCCAGCCTGGTAGGACCACGGCTCACCTGGACCGCGCGGCATGGCTTGAGTTTTTAGACGGCCTCTTAATTAAGAACGCCGGTTCCTCGATGCCGCGGACCAAAAAGGTATGAGGGAGGCTCCGAGATTATGAGTGATACCCCGGTCGATGCCGATCGCCTCGAGGTGGTCCTCCGGTACCACCGGCGGACGAAGCATCATCCTGACCATTACGCGCGTTCGCTGGGGTTCATGGATTGGGCCAATCAGCCCGATCCCTTCCGTCGCTTCGCGGGTGCTCCGCTGTTGCGCTTGGCTCACCCCCACGATGATCCCGGTCCGACCTATGATGCCCTATTCGACGGCTCCTGGGCGGAGCGGACCACGGCCATGTCCCATGCGCCGGCTCAATCGGGGGCGGAGCGGGCGCCCCCGCAAGCGGGCGCCGCTGATTTGCTCCGGGCCGACCAGGTCAGCGCGTTTTTCTATTACGGTCTGGCGCTGAGCGCCTGGAAGGCGACCGCGGGCGGTCGCTGGTCTTTACGGGTGAATCCTTCCAGCGGCAATCTGCATCCGACGGAGGGTTATCTGATCGGCGGGCCAATCGAGGGTCTGACCGAGCGGCCGGCGGTGATGCATTACGCGCCTTTTGAGCACGGCCTGGAGGTGCGCCGATGGATCGAGCCGGCCAGCTTCCGGACCCTGTGTGAAGCCTTTGGCGCCGTCGGCTTGGTGGCGCTCAGCAGCATTCATTGGCGCGAATCCTGGAAATACGGCGAGCGGGCTTATCGCTACTGCCAGCACGATGTGGGTCATGCGATCGGGGCCCTGAGCCTTTCGGCGGCCAGGCTGGGTTGGCGGCTGTCCCTGATCGAGTCCGTGGGCGACACGGAGCTGGTTGCTTTGCTGGGGCTCGACGCGCAGACGGGCGTCGAAGCGGAGCATCCGGATGTACTGCTCGCGATTGTGGCGCCGGATTCGGCGGACCATGGCTTTTTTTCTGGCGCGACGGCGCCGCACACTCCGGGCTGGCGAGAGGCAATCGGGCGGATCGGTGTCGAGCCTTTGCTGGGCGAGCCCAAGGGGCTCAGCCGGGCGCATCACCCCTGGCCAGTCATCGACGGGGTGAGCCGCGCCGGTGCCAAACCCTCAGCCGCGGATTGCGATCCGACCGATGCCCACGGGCCTTCCGGCGGCGTCCCCGGCCATGCCGCGCCGGTACCCGAGTGGGCTCCGGCGTGGCCCGGCCTGCAAAGGGCCCGGCGTCGGACGTTGGCCGGGCGGCTCATCCGGCGGCGTCGAAGCGCCGTGAATATGGATGGGCGGGTGCGCCTGCGGGCCGCCGATTTCTATTTGATGCTGGCGCGGACCTTACCCTCGGCACACCACCCGGTCTGGCGGGGCTGGCCCTGGCCGGCCCGCGTCCATCTGGCGCTGTTCGTGCATCGTGTCGATGGACTGGCGCCGGGGCTCTATCTGCTCGTGCGCCGGTCGGGCGCCGAGGATTTGCTGCGCGGGCTGCTGTCGCGCGAGTTCGCGTTCAGCGGGCCGCCCGGCGTCCCCGAGGGGTTGGGTCTGTATCTCTTGCAGGCGGGTGATTGTCGCGCAACGGCCAACGCGATCTGTTGCCACCAGGAGATCGCCGAGGCGGGCGCCTTCGCCGTCGCCATGCTGGCCGAGTTTGGACCCCAGCTGACTTCACTGGGCCCCTGGTTTTATCGTCGCCTGTTCTGGGAGACGGGCCTGATCGGGCAGCAGCTCTATCTGGAGGCCGAGGCGGCGGGCGTGCGGGGTACGGGCATCGGCTGCTTCTTCGATGATGTTCTGCATACCCTGCTCGGCCTGGAGGGTCAGGCGATCCAGTCGCTCTATCATTTCACCGTCGGGGGAGCGGTCGATGACGCCCGGTTGCGGACGTTGGAGGCCTACGGGCATCTCGACCGCGTGTGACTCTCTATTCCCGGGAGCAAAAAATCCAGATTGAGCATTACCCGGAAAATTTGGGTTGACATCCGGATGGGTTTCTGCAATCCTATAGTTGAACATTTGTTCAATTGTTTGTTTTGGAGCGGTCGGTGTCGGTAGAACTGGACGGTACACAGCGCCGGATGTTGGCGGAGATGTTCGCCCTCCTCGGGGATCCCAGTCGGCTCGGCATTGTGCTGAGCTGCCGGCATCAGCGGCGTTCGGTATCGGACATTGCCGAGGCCAGCGGGCTATCGATGTCGCTGGTGAGTCATCACCTGCGTCTGCTGCGCACCGCCGAGCTGCTCAAGGTCGAGCGCGAGGGGCGTTACGCCTTCTATTCCATCGCTGACGCCCATGTGGAACACATGCTCGACGATATGGTCGATCATGTCTTGCACGCAAACGGCGCCTCGAGGGCGCTGTCAACGCAACCCGGAGGAACCTGAAGATGAGCGAATCCTGTATCACCCATCCCAATCACGACCATGAGCATGGCCCCGGTTGCGGTCATCGAGCGGTCCGTCATGGCGACCACATCGACTACCTGCACGACGGCCACCTGCATTATGCGCACGAGCTCGACAACCGCGTGCACTATGACGAGCACGTCATCGAGGTCAGTACCTCCAATCCGGACGGTTGCGGTCACACGGCCACCAGGTGCCGGGAGACAGGCCATGTACACGGGGCGGGATGCGGACATGAAGCGATCCCGCACGGTGATCATGTGGACTACATCGTCGACGGACGGCTGCATCATCCGCACGACGGTCACTGCGACGATCATGGGCCGGTGACGCTGGTCTGACTGCCGGCATCTCCGCCGGGCCGCCGGCTTCCAGTCCGGTGTGCCGCCTGGATGACATGGTGGGGCGAAGGGGCAGGTCTTGAGTTTACGCAAAACGCGAGACCTGCCCCGCGATTTCACCATAGGCGGGGCGATCGACGATTTGCAATGAACCACAGCTTATGCTATTAAAAGATTTTTAATAACGGAGAAAGTCATGTCTTTCATGAAAATAATTGTAACGGCCCTTATGCTCCAAATAATCCTTAGCCCATCTTCTTGGGGAAAGGATTTTGACAGAAACTTTTTAATAAAAAAGGATTCCTCAAAAAAAATGATTCTGGTTATTACTGATAGCTGGGATGCTCCTGGTGGTGTGATAAGACTTTATGATAAGAAGGACGGTTCCTGGAAAAAGGTCGATAACTTTTCCAAACAGGTTGTTGTTGGCAGGAAAGGTCTTGGATGGGGTATAGGGGTTCATCCGAAATCCATTATTAAAGAAGGTGAACCCGTTAAACGAGAAGGTGATAAAAAAGCGCCTGCTGGTTTCTTTTCTCTCGATAAAACCTTTGGACATCAATCGATGTCCGGAGTGAATAATCTGCAATTTTATTTACAAAAAGACACTGTTTGCATAGATGATTCACGTTCTCCTCTCTATAACAGAATTGTAATGGACTTTTCGACTATGCCGCAAATAATCGATAACACTCCCATAAGTCATGAGAAAATGTTCTCCTACACGGGAACTACCTCCGGCAAAAAATCCCTTTATAATCTTGGTATTGTGGTCAATCACAATACTAATCAAGTAAAAGGTGCTGGTTCTTGTATATTTATGCACGTTTGGAAATCAAGCACTCATGGGACGGCCGGTTGTACGGCCATGAATCATGATGATCTTAAAAAAATTGTTGAATGGCGAAAAAATAGCGAAACACTTTTTGTACAATTGCCAAGAAGTGTGTTTCTTGCTTTTCAAAAAATGGGTATTTTGCCAAACCTTTAAAAAGTAGCCGGGTAGGATGGGCAAAGCGAGCGCCCGGCAAGCCGGTCGAGCGTTTCGGTCAGGCCACGGTGGTTCCCAAACCCCGGCGGCTGGTCGAATGCCCACAGCGCCGCGTGCCCATCAATCCGGCTGGATACCCATTGCAAC
>JAIZWN010000738.1 GCA_020443945.1 Candidatus Thiosymbion ectosymbiont of Robbea hypermnestra
AAAGCGCGGTAGGATGGGTAGAGGCGCGCCAATGAGCTTTGGGTAGGCCAATCATCTTAACCGCGCCGAAACCCATCAGCCACAGAAACTGATAGATTTCTACGACGGAAAAAATGACCGGCTATCGGCGCTGGCGAGTTCCCGGCGGTGGTTATTTTTTTACCGTCAACCTTGCCAGACGCAAAAATAATTCCTTGTTAATACAACATATTAACGGGCTACGCGAAGCATTCCGCACAGGATTAACAGATGGGTTTCGGCGCAGGAAAAACCGCGCCAAAAATCACTACCCGAGCCCGCGCCTCTACCCATCCTACGCGCTCATTATTTCTGAATATGTTGATGGAGATATTCATGAAGTTGAAAAAGAAGCAAGAGTTGTGGTATAGAAGGCGAGTCGCCATCTACTACCCGTTAGCCGCATGAAGCTGGGTGGATAAACAGTGTACCTGATATTTAGAGAGACACATGAAAGCGAGAGTGAGTGAACAAGGCGTCAACATACCAAAGGAGTATCTTCAAGGAGTAGACATTGTAGATATTCGCCTAGAGCAAAATGTTGTCATCGTCACGCCCGTTGACGCAGATCCAATCTGGAAATTAGGCACTGCCCCAGTGTCAACTGATGTCAAAGATGCTTCGCTGAACCATGATAAGTACATCTATTCCAAATGAGCGTAGTATTTCTAGATAACGCGGACCGCAAAAAGTTGCGCTACGCTCCGCTTTTTGCGTCCGGTTATGGCTGGCATTAGGCTTGGAAGAAACCCACATCATGCAAGAAAAGGTATACCTCGATTCCACCATTCCGAGCTATTACTTCGATCAGCGTGAATCGCTACGGACCTTTTACGAGATTACAAGGAGATGGTGGTTAGAAATGTCGAATGCCTATGAGATATTTATTTCGGATGCGGTGCTTCAAGAGTTGAACGCCGGGAACTATCCGCGTAAGAAAGAAATTATGGAATTTGCAATGCGCATCCCGCTATTAACAGAAACCCAAGATCTTGAGCAAATTTCAGAGTTCTACGTTGAAAATTATGTCATGCCGAGCTCTTTGTTGGGTGACGCGACGCATCTTGCGTATGCAAGCTATTATGATATTCAATATCTTCTTACATGGAACTGCAACCATCTTGCTAATGCTAACAAGAGAAAGCATATTCGCGTCATTAATGGCCGTCTCGGGTTGTCCACACCTGAAATTGTTACACCACTTGAATTGTTTGCAGAGGTGGTTTGAAAATGATTTATTCAGAGATACTAGATGAAAAAGATAGAGTACAGGCAAAACTTTCTGAAGAAAGTGCCTCAATTCATGAATATATGAGGCGTTCGCACTGTGCAGCGAAAGAGATTGCGGAATCGTATAGAGTAGAACTTAAATACGTCACATTGCCTAACAAAACGCTCCAGCGGACGCGCCAAAGGCGCGAGCCGTTGAGCTTAGACGTTGGGCTGATGAACTTACACCGTACTATGGAAGAAATCTAAATATGGGTTTTCATAAGAGAATGAAAACCTCCCTTGAACATCTTCCTGAACAAAAATAGCAGGAATTACAAAGAGCTACCGAGATCATCCGAGAAGAGGTTGATCTCGATATGCTTATATTGTTTGGGAGTTATGCCCGTGGTGACTGGGTAGAAGACCTCGACCCGGAAACCCTCCTGTACCGCTATCAAAGCGATCTTGATCTTTTTGTTATTACCGAAACACCTCGCCAAGCCAGCAAAATCGAGCGCGGTAGGATGGGTAGAGGCGCGCCAATGAGCTTTGAGTATGCCAATCATCTTAACCGCGCCGAAACCCATCACCCACAGAAACCTTTAATGATAGATTTTTACGACGGAAAAAATGACCGGCTATCGGCGCTGGCGCGTTCCCGGCGGTTGTTATTTTTTTACCGTCAATCTCGCCAGACGCAAAAATAATTCTTTGTTGGATTAACAGATGGGTTTCGGCGCAGGAAGAACCGCGCCAAAAATCACTACCCGAGCCCGCGCCTCTACCCATCCTACGCGCTGTTTTCTTTCCCTTGTTGTTTTGCAGTGAGCACCAGCCCCACTCCTGTCATGGTCAGGATCGCCGCGTACAGGACCTGCATGGAAAGCGTCTGTTCCAGTTGAATCCATGCCAGCAAGGCTACGATAGCGGGTTGTAGGAACATGTAGACGGTAACATGCCCCGGGTTCGCGTGCCGCAAGGCCCAGGCGTTGATGGCATAGGCTAAAATGGTGGGCACCAGGATGATATATGCCACGAGTCCCATGGCGCCTGCCGACCAGCCCGGTGCATTCGCCACCACCTCCGGTGCCCCGATGGGAAGGAAGATTACCGTAGCGATACCGAAAATCCAGGCCATAACCGTCAGTGTCCCCATCCGTTCGATAATTCCCTTGGAGTAAACCACATACAGGGCATATGAGAGGGCGTTGAACAATACCAGGGTATCTCCCAACCGGGGCAGGGTAAAACCCAGCAGGATCGCGATGCCGAAAAGCGCGATGGCGGTGCCCGAAACCTGACGTAGCGTCAGGCGGGCGCGGCCGGTCAGGGTGACGATCAACAGGGTGAAGACCGGAATCATCGCCACTAGCAGCGTGGCGGAGATGGGGGATGTGATATTGAGCCCGGCCAGATAGAGGGCCTGGTTGTTTGCGATCCCCAATACCGCCAAGACTGTCAATGCGCCGAAATCCCGCCATGAAGGCATGCGGAACGCACCCATGGCCAGATAGATGGTAATGAATACGGCTGCGGACCCGGCAATACGAAGCATGGCCAAGGCGAATGGAGTAACCCCGTAATCCACCCCCATAGCCAGCTTGGCTTCCACATGCAAGGATCCGAACCCCAGTTGCCCGAAGAGCAACGCGCCATGGAGAACCCATTGTGGCGAGCCGTTTGGAAAGCTGATGGGCTTCAAATCTCACATTCTCCCTATGAAGAATATATCGAAGTCGATGAGGACTTAAAGGGACGTTGCGATCTGATTGTCTCGAAGGTCGAAGAGGATGATACGAATGATACACTGGGTGATTATCCGATTGTGGTGACCGAGGCGAAAAAGAAGACTCTTGAAGAGGCGTCGAGTCAATGCGCGGCTGAACTTGTGGCGTTGCATAAACTTGGGAAACACGCGCAGTATGGTGTAATTTCAACGGGGGATGACTGGATGTTTCTGGAGATTTTCCCCGAACAACAGCTTGTCTACCAGCATCACCGCAAGTTTTATCTTCCTGATATTCGACGTGTTGCCAATATTTTGTTGAGCATGCTTGCGGTGTGATGCCGGGGGAGGTTGGGGTGAGGAACGAACCCCGACATCTTGCCGGCATGGTAGAAATCCCGATACCATTTGCAGATTGGACTTGTGCCGGCAAACGGTTGATTTTTTGTTCGCAATTTGAAAACAGATATAATCCGTGAAAATCCGCGCAATCTGCGGATTAGACAAGTAAGAGACCCTTTGTTTCTGCGGGTATTTCTCAATGACTCAGAAAGCCAAGCTGAAATGGCATTGCCGTCGGGGCATGCGTGAGTTGGATTTGCTGCTGGAGGGGTTTTTGGCGGATCGGTACAATGCCCTCTCCGCGGCCGAGCAGGCAAGCTTCGAGCGTCTGCTGGACTGCCGCAACGAGGACCTGATGGATTGGCTCATCGACGGCGGCTCCCCGGAAGATGAGCAATTGGCGGGAATCGTAAACCGGATACGAGCGCAACACTTATAGTCCAAGATGTTTTCCGCGATGGTAGCTTTATCCCACCGCTGCCGAGAAAAGCGGATGCTCGTAGAATCGACCACTCTGGACTGAAAGTCCATAGTTTCGACTATGATGCGCTTCGCGCGCTAAAGTCATTGAAGCAATGAACGAGTCTGATCTCGGGAGTATACCTATGCGCAATCTTTACTTTGGTCTCCGGCTGTTTGTGGTGATGATGCTCGGCTCCTCCCAATTAGCGGCACAGGGGCCGAGTGCCGGCGTAAACGATGAGCCGCTACGCGAAAACTGGGCGCCGAGCGAATGGGGTGCCGAAGATAAGATCGGTGCGGCAAATCGGATTACCCCGGCAGTGGTTCTGCGTGCAGTCGGCCTGGTCAAACAGGGTAAAGTAGTCACGCTCGGAAAGGTCTATGCCCAGGATACACCGGCGTTCGGCGGCCGGAGCTGGCGCATGATGATCCCTGGGCTACCGACCGGCGGCCCGTTCGGACCACAGCAACTCGTCTATAACGACGAGTATGTCGCGGCCGACCTGGGGCAGATCGGCACCCAGTTCGACGGGCCGGGGCATATCGGGGTGCAGACCTCGCAAGGCAAATTCTTCTACAACGGCCGGTTTCTTGAAGATGAGAACATCACTGCTTACGGGTTGGGTCCCTTGGGCGTCGAGTTTGTAGCCGAAAAAGGCTTTGTGTGTCGAGGTATCGTGCTGGATGCCGTGGCGCTGCGTGGCGGCCGATTGCCGATTCCTGAAAGCAATGATGCCGAGGATCCGGGTATTGTCACCGATGCCGATGTCCGCGCCATGCTCGAACGGCAGGGCCTGGATCGAATCAACCCGGGTGATTGTGTTTTTCTGTATACCGGCCACGGTGATTTGTGGCATCCGAGTGACTGGGAGAGTTTCGATGCCGCCGAGAAAGCGCGACGGGCGGCGGCATTCAATGCAGGTACCCCAGGATTTGGAATTTCCGCTTGCGAGTACCTTGCCGAACGCCGGATCAGTCTGAACGGGTCTGACAGTTTGTCTATCGAGGCCGTGCTGAGAAACTTTACCGGCGAAAATCCACAACCGTTCGAATGTCACATTCGCCTGCAAACAAAACGTGGCATCTGGGGTATGGAGAATCTCGATCTGAGCAAGCTGATTGCCGACAAAGTCTATGAGTTCCTGTTCGTTTACGCGCCACTCAAGATCAAGGGCGCCACAGGATCGCCCGGCAATCCGGTTGCAATCTATTAGTCCGATCTCGCCGGGCTCGTAATGAACTCCAGTATCAGCCCGTAGCTGGGTTGAGGTACGAAACCCAGCGGGTAGTGGTCAATTTTTAAGTGGTGATGGACCATCCAGCTTTTGCCGTCCCTGGACGTCTGGATTCCGGCACTCCCTGCCGGAATGACGGCTTAACTTGATGTTGTTGGTTTGTGAGTGTCGTGACCCCTCTGGAAAGATACCAAGCCGATCTGGCGCGGGATGGCTTCGAGCATGACCCGAAGCAGGCCGCCGTGGTGCGGGCGCTGCAACAGGTCTACGAGGAGCTGGTGGCCAGGGAGCAGGGCGACCGCGGCGGGTTGTTCAAGCATCTGAGGTTTACCACCCGCTCCCGCCCGGAGCCGGTCCGCGGCCTCTATCTGTGGGGAGGGGTCGGGCGCGGCAAGACCCACCTGGTGAACGAGTTCTATAAGGCCCTGCCTTTTCCACGGAAGCTAAGGGTCCATTTCCATCTCTTTATGCAGGACCTGCACGGCGAGCTGAAGAAGCTGCCGGCCACCCCGGATCCCCTGCCCCTGGTGGCGGAAAGCCTGTCCATGCAGTTCCGGGTGCTGTGCCTCGACGAGTTCCACGTTACCGATATCACCGATGCCATGCTGTTGGGCCGTTTGTTGACGGCCTTGTTCGAGCGTGGCGTGACCCTGGTGACCACCTCCAACATTCACCCGGACGATCTCTACCGCGATGGATTGCAGCGCGAGCGTTTCGTGCCGGCCATCGAGCTGATCAAGGAGCAGACCCGGGTTATCTGTCTCGACGGCGACGAGGATTACCGACTCCGTTATCTGGAGCAGGCGGAGATCTATCACTTCCCGTTGGATGCCCAGGCCGACGGCAGCCTGTTGGAGAGCTTTCACGGGCTGCGGCCGGAAGGCGTGGTGGAGGGCGGGGAGATCGAGATCGAGGGCCGACCCATTCCGACCGCCCGCTACGCGGACGGGATTGCTTGGTTCGATTTCAGGGCCCTGTGCGACGGGCCCAAGGGGACGATCGATTACATCGAGATCGCCCGTTGCTTTCATACGGTTTTCGTCGCCAATGTCCCCCGAATGGGCGATGAGGAGAAGGACCAGGCGGCGCGCTTCATTCGTCTCGTGGACGTCCTGTACGACCATAACGTGAATCTGGTCGTTTCCGCCGCCGCGGCCCCCGGCGAGCTGTATGTCTCCACCTCCCCGCTCGCCTTCGATTTCACCCGCACCGCGAGCCGCTTGGAAGAAATGCGCAGTCACGACTACCTGGCCCGCAGCCATCTGCCCTGATCTCGATCCTTCCGCGTTCCGAGCTACTGATTGATCCGCAGATTGCGCAGATTCGCACAGATTAAAAACACAACAATCGGCGAGAATCTGCGTAATCTGCGGATAAAAAACAGCCCGTGTAGGTCGGGGTGAGGTCACCCCGACAGGGGCGACGAACCCCAACGGCTTTGGCTCGGTATGGCGATTTGTTGGGGTTCGCAAGCTCACCTCAACCTACCTTATTGAAACAACCAAACAAGTCTTCGGTACGGCTCGGTGGTTTCTTGCAAGCCGGCAGGATGCCGGTGCTCCCGGCATGCGGCTTTAGTTTCACTCCTAAGTCCTGGCGATTCCCAAATTCGAGTGGGTAAGTGTTGTATCCCGGATGATTGCATAGGGACTAAACTTGGGCCATTGTTGCGTGGCCGGGCGGTTTTGGCGTTACTCGTAGCCGAC
>JAIZWN010000739.1 GCA_020443945.1 Candidatus Thiosymbion ectosymbiont of Robbea hypermnestra
GTTGAGCTGCGCCATCAAGGCCAGCAGGCAGCTGGTCTTGCCGGTCTGGCGCGGGGCGTGGAGGACGAAGTAGCGTTCCTCCGCGATCAAGCGGCGGATTTCGTCCATATCCCAACGCGAGAGGGGAGGAACGCTGTACTGTTTGTCCGGCTTTGCCGGGCCGGCAGTACTGAAGGTTTTCATCGTTGTCCTCAAAGCAGACCCTACATTGGGTTTTTCCGCCACCCTCATGCGATCGATGGTATCAATTCTAAACCTTGTTTCTGGGATTCAGACCCGCTTTCCCTTATTTTTCAGGCCGAGTAGGGAACGGTCGACCTGCCGTTCCGAAGAGTCGGCGCCGGTCTCTGAACGCCAGGTCGGGCATCGCCTATCGACAGAATAAAGTGAAATGGGGTACTTAGCCACCAGATACCGACTACGGAGGCGGGGTAGGGGATAATCCCATGCCTGAACGCGGGCTTTACGTTTCGGCACCAAATATGGTTCACTCCCCCTGCCGCAGGTGTGCCTGCATCATCGAAGCGAAACAGGGGTAGGCAATGAGCCAAGAAACGCAAAAATCCGGCGTTGAGGAGACCCGGCCGGCGGCGGAGGACGCCAATACCGAGAAGCCGACCGGTCAGACCCAGGGGCAGCCCGCCGCCGCGCCGAAGGACTTGCCGCTCGACGGCATTCGGGTCGTGGACGTGGGCAATTTCATTGCGGGGCCTTATGCGGCCTCGATCCTGAGCGAGTTCGGGGCCGAGGTCTATAAGGTGGAGTATCCGATTGCCGGCGATCCGATGCGGGCCTTGGGCACTCCCTCCCATCGCCAGGACTCGACCCTGTTTTGGCTGAGCGAGGCCCGCAACCGCAAGTCCGTGACCATCAATCTGCGCCAGCCCACCGGGGCCAAGCTGTTTCGGAAGCTGGTGACCAAGTGCGATGTGGTGGTGGAAAGCTTCCGACCGGGCACCATGGAGAGCTGGGGGGTCGGCTGGGAGGAGCTGCGGAAGGATAATCCGGGCCTGGTGATGCTGCGGGTTACCGGCTATGGTCAGACCGGTCCCTTCAAGGATCACCGCGGCTTTGCGCATCTGGCCCACGCCTTCGGCGGGCTTGCTTATCTGTGCGGTTTTCCCGGACAAACGCCGACGATTCCCGGACCCAATCCGCTGGCCGATTATATGGTGAGCCTGTATGGGGCGATCGGCATCATGCTGGCCTTGCGCCACCGGGAGCAGACCGGGCGGGGCCAGTATATCGATATCGGAACTTACGAGGCGGTGTTCCGCCAGCTGGACGAGATGGCGACGGCCTACGGGGTCCACGGCAAGATCCGCGAGCGCGAGGGGGCGGGGACCATCATCGCCTGTCCCCACGGCCATTTCCGCACCAAGGACGACAAGTGGGTGGCGATTGCCTGCACCAATGACAAGATGTTCGCCCGCCTGGCCGAGGATGCGATGGAGCGGCCGGAGCTGGCCGCCGAGGGGACCTTCGGGCTCAAGCACAAGCGACTGGCCGCCCGGGAGGAGGTCGACCGCCTGGTGGGCGAGTGGACGGCCGCCCTGACCCGCGACGAGCTGATGAAAAAATGTCTGACGGCGCAGGTTCCCATCGGAGCGTTGAACAGCATCGCCGATATCTTCGCCGATCCCCACTACCAGGCGCGCGGCAATCTGGCCACCATCAATGATCCGGAGGTGGGCGAGATCACGGTGCCGGGCGTCATCCCGCGCTTGTCGGAGACGCCGGGGCGGATCGATCATCTGGGGCCGCCGCTCGGGAATATGACCGATCAGGTGCTCGGAGAGCTGCTCGGGCTGACCGCCGCCGAGCTCGCCCAGTTTCATAAGAATCACGTGGTCTGATTGAGGGGACGTCCCTATGGCTGTTCAGCGCAAACCAAAGGATAAAGAGACCCGGCACGACGAGGCGAAGGCAGGGACGGAGCCGCGTCTGCCGCTGTCCGGGATTCGGGTCGTCGATGTCGCCACCTTCATCGCCGCGCCCTATGCCGCCGGCATCATGGGCGAATTCGGCGCCGAGGTATTGAAGGTCGAGCATCCGTTCGGCGGCGATCCCTGCCGCAATTTCGGGACCGCGACCAAGCGCGGCGGCGACACCCTCGCCTGGCTCAGCGAAGCCCGCAACAAAAAATCGGTCACCGTCGACCTGCGCACTCCCGACGGGGCCGAAATCTTCAAGAAACTGGTCAGCAAATCCGACGTCCTGTGCGAAAACTTCCGCCCCGGCACCCTCGAAAAGTGGGGGCTCGGCTGGGAGGTATTGAGCAAGCTCAATCCGGGGTTGGTGATGCTGCGCATCTCCGGCTACGGCCAGACCGGGCCCTACCGGGACCGCCCCGGCTTTGCCCGCATCGCCCATGCCGTCGGCGGCTTGGCCTATCTGGCGGGGATGCCCCGGGAGACCCCGGTCACGCCCGGTTCCACTACCCTGGCCGACTACCTCACCGGCCTCTACGGCATCATCGGCATCCTGTTGGCCCTGCGCTACAAGGAAAAGACCGGCAAAGGCCAATACATCGACGCCGCCCTCTACGAATCCGTGTTTCGGCTCTCGGACGAAATGGCGCCCGCCCACGCCCTGTACGGGACGGTGCGCGAGCGCACGGGCCCCCACAACCCGATCGCCTGTCCCCTCGGCCACTTCCGCACCAAGGACGACAAGTGGGTAGCCTTCGCCTGCACCACCAACAAACTGTTCGAGGCCCTGGCCAACGCGATGGACCGGCCGGAGCTGGCCTCCTACGCCCTCTACGGGCGGCACCAGAAGCGCCTGGAGGCGCGGCACGAGGTGAACGAGGTGGTGAGCGCCTGGTGCGGCTCCCTGACCCGTGACGAAGTGGAACAGAAATGCAACGAGGCCGGCGCGCCCTACGCCCCCCTCGCCAACGTGGCGGACATCTTCGGCAACCGGCAATTCCACGCCCGCCGCAACCTGGTGGCGGTGGACGACCCCGATCTGGACGACACACTCGTCGTCCCCTGCTCGCTGCCGCGCCTGTCCGAGACGCCGGGGGAAATCAACAGCCTGGGGCCCGCGCTCGGGCAGCACACAGACGAGGTGCTGGAAGACCTCTTAGGGATGAGCTCCCACGAGATCAAGCGCCTGCATGACAACCGGGTCATCTGACCTGACATGGGGACCTGATTTCAAACCGCAAAGGCGCAAAGGACGCAAAGATTTTTTACTTGACTTTGCGCCTTTGTGGTCCCACTGGCTGTAGCCCGGTAGAGTCCGCCGTGCGGACCGCCTGCCTTGATTCCCCCTCTCCCCGCAACCCCTCTCCCTCCAGGGAGCCCATGTAGGGCGGGAAAGCCCAGCGCATCCCGCCGGATTTCCGGCATCCCAGCCGGAATGACGGTCAGATGTTTCGTGTGCCTGCGGGACAATGCCGTCCGGTCGGTTGGGAGCCAGGTAGTGGCAAAGTTCAGAGTGATAGAGATCGAAACAAGGGAATCCCACAGGGATTGAAAACTTACCGCTACCTGGAGGTTTATCCAGCCAAGGAGTCGGAATGGGAAAGAAACGCGTCTATTTGCTGAGTATCCTGTATATCGCAGGATATGCGATGCTTATCAAGTTCATCTATCCCGAGTTGGAGGTGACCGCGCTTTCCACGGTGATTGCCGTCCTCGGGTTCGCTTCGGCTCTGGCGACGAATTATCTGATCAAACAAATCGCGCGGGTAAAAGCCAAGAAACAGTGATGGGATATCCCGTAGCGACCGGATCGGACCTGTCCGTTCGCCATCCCGGCAGCGGCGGATTCCGGCAATCCCTGCCTGCATAACGGACCGCCGCTTCCTCCCCTCGGCTTTCGATTTTCCTGCCGATCTCTCTCGCCGGTCCGTGCTCCCGGAGCCGGCGGGATGCCGGCGTTCCCGGACGGAATCCGTCGTTGCCCCAGCGGCTCAATCCCGCTCTTGCCCCCGAGCCGCCTCCAGCTCGGCCAGTCGGTGCTCGAACCGGGCCGGCAGATCCTTGTAATCCGGGTGCTCGGGCAGGGCCCCGGCCAGATGCCGGGCAATTTCTAATCCCTCCGTGAAATTGGCGCGGGCCGCCGGCCAGTCGCTGAGGACTTGGTCGGTGTGACCCAGATTGTCGAGGGCGATGGAGAGATCGCGCAGGGTCTCGGGGTCCTCGGGCTTGTGGGCAAGTCGCGAACGGACGGTTTCTACCAACCAGGCGGCGGCCTCATTGGCTTCTCCGATACGACCGCGGTGTAGCAAGGCATCAAAGGCGCGCCCGCCGGCCAGGAGGGCGCCGCGTTCGGTACTGCCTTTGTCCTTCAACCGTCGCCACTCTTGTACCAAGGATTGCTCGGTGTCGCTCAGGGGAAAGGGCTCGGGGCGGGCGGTCGGTCGTTCGGGCGCGGGGTGCGGCGCCGGGGCGAGCCAGGGACCGGTTTCAAGGGTAAAGTGGCGGATGGCCCAGAGGTCCGGGGCCAGGGATTTGATCCGGGCCTTCTCCGCCGGGGGCAACACCAGGATCAGGGGCTTGCGCAGGGTGCGGCGCAGGGGTTCGCGTTGCTCGTTGAGTCGGGCCAGGAATGCGAGACCGGCCTCCCGCCAGGCGGCCTGTTGCCGGGTCGGCAGGCCGGTGGGCGGGCGGGTCAGGTCCAGCCACACCGGAGCATCGAGGGCTTGTCGATACCGGGGCGGATCGAGCAGGCGTGGCAGCAGCTCGGTCAGGAGCGCCTGCGGGGTTTCCGGCAGTTGGACCTTCAGGCCGGTGACCCGCGCTCGGTAGAGGTCGGCGAGGTGCTCCCGCAGCCGATCGATGACGGCGGGCTGGTCGCTGAACAGGAACACCAGGGCAAAACCGCCACACCATTCCAGGTGCCGCTTGAGACGCAGCCAAGCAGCCTTGCCGGCCGGATCGAGATTTGTCGACACGTGCCAGTACCCCATTGCGATTGCTATTGCTGGTCTTCACACTGGAAGGTATGCGTCAGACCCCCACTACAGACACGCAATATTGATTGCAATGGGGTATTAGTCACCGCTGCTGTCCGAATAATGCCGGAGCTCTTCTTGCAGCAGGGGGTGGATGTCGTACCAGGGCTCACCGTTGAGGTAGTTCATAATCAGGTTGCCGTCTAGGAAGCGGGCCAGATCGGGCAGTCTATCCGTGGTGGGCAGGGCGGTGTCCTTGGTTTGGTGGATGCGGGCCAGCCAGCGGGCATCGTCCGCGGCGATGGGCAGCAGTTCGTTGCGCAGTTGTTCCTGGACCCGTTGCTCCATGTCTTGGTCCAGCTTCGCGTCCGGCTGAGCAATTCGGGCGGTGCTCAGGGTGACGGCGCACTCGCGGATCAGGCGGAAGAAGTCCCGCAGATCGCCGCCGGTACAGGCCGCCAGCCGGCGCAGGGTATCCGACGGGATAACATCACGCCAGTGTGCATGACGCCGGTCGATGATGGCCTCCATGATTGCGAGCCCGGCATCGTCCGGGGCACCTTCGCGGTCGCGCACATGCACATTGGGCCAGGTGGTGATGGGATGGCCGCCCAGGGTGCGCCCCAGGTTCTGGGCCAGGGCCAGCAGGAAGGGGGGAATGGTGTAGACCAGATGGAGCTGGGGGAAGGCGAGGCTGGCGGCCTGGCCGGAGAAGAGGTCCACGACGCTGTTGTGGACCTGGGTAGCCTCGGTACCCGTACCGCGGAGCTGTTCCAGGGAGTCCACCAGCAGGACCACCTTGAGGTTCGGGTCGTCCGCCTCCTTGCGGATGGTTTGGACCAGATCCACCACATAGCCCTGGGCGTCTTCGATCAGCCGGCTCAGGTGGCCGCGCAGATGGTCCTGCACCCGTTGCTTAAAATCCGGTTCGTTCTTGAGCTTGAGGCCGAGCTTGACGGGCGCCCCGGCTTGCTCGAGGTCCAGCTCGAATCCCGCGAGTTTTACCTCGGCGGTCAGGAACCTTTGCAGGCGCTCCCAATAGCTATGGGTCAGGGCGCGCAGCCCCGCCTCCCGCTCCACCGCCTGGCCCAGGGCCGTCATCAGGGAGAGCACGAAGTCCGAAGGTTCCAGGGGCTTGGTCATCAACAGGAAATCCAGCATGTTGACCAGAAACACCTTGGCGCCACTTTGTGTCTCCAGCAGATGCTTGAGGCGGCGCAGCTCGGTGCTCTTGCCGTTGCCCCGGTAGCCGGTGAGTAGGTCCACGCTCTCGGACTCGGACCAGTCCAGGCGCCGCCACAGGGCCAGGATAGGGTCCCTCTCCGGCGTTTTCTGCAGGATGGGCACATAGTAGGGATCGCCCGGCTCCAGGGGCAGGGCGCCCTTGCCGCTCAGGCTCCGGTAGAGGTCACGCAGGGGATCGGTTGTGGTGGTCATCGGGAGATTTTCGTTCCGGGTCGGTTACCGGTTTCCGGCAAAAGTATCCGCACCGCAAAGGTATGATGCGACTGTTCCCATGCTCTATTTTCGCGGAGCCGCCGCCAACGGTTCCCGGGCCGACGAATGCGCGTGTGGAGGGGTTTTCCATAGCACGTAAATCTCATGGCCCCGCCCCTGTCCGCCATACTATAGCGGCGGACCGGTCCACTACAATGATCTATCGGCAGATCTATCGGATACCCTCCGTTTCACCCTGGATTCCGGCAATCCCTGCCGGAATGACGGAGCGGGGGGTTACCACCCGATTTCGATTTTGAAGTAGAGTTCCCAGCCGTCGTCTTCGACCGCCGCGGAATTCCCCCGCGCGATTTCAACCAGGGTCGAGACCCGGTCGAACAGTGTTACCCGTATCCCGCCGCCTACCGAGGAGCCTTCGGTGTCGATCCCGAATCCCTTTTGCCATAGCTTGCCGTAATCCGCGAAGCCGAAGAGACGCAGATTGCGGAGCTGTGGGAAGGGGGCATCCAGGGCATAGGCCAGCTCCAGGCTGCCCAGGATGCAGTGATCGCCGAACAGGGTCGAGGGCTCGAATCCGCGCCCGAAGATCGCTCCCCCGTAGGTGCATTCCTGGGATGAGAGCAAGGGGGTCCGGGCGTATTGCCCGTGCAGGTTCAGGATTGCCGACCAGCGGTTTGCGATCCGCTGTAACCGGTACCAGTTGAGCGTGAGCCGGGTGAAGTCTACCCGGCCGTCGCCACGGGAGGCGTGCTGGTTGTCGTTGTCCATGCTGCCCAGTCCGTCCACGCCCTGGAAGAGGTTCAGGGTCAACAGGTTCAGGGCGTTGCGGCCGACGAGGACGGCGTCCGCCCAGTCCAGCGAGAGCCCGAGGTCGAAGAGGCTCAGGCGGTCGTGGGTATTGGTGGTATCGAGGATGTCGGAGCGGAAGTCCTGGTACCGGTAGCCGCCGAAGACCCAGGTGCTAAAGTCCAGACCGCGCACCAGCGGGTGTTTGAGGGTGAATCCCAGGGAGTAGCCGTCGCTCCGGTAGTCCAGGCGGTCGAGGATCCGCGTGCCCGGATCGCCGTCGCTGTAGGTGCCGGAGAGGGTCAGGGTCGTGCCTTCCGCATTGAGGGCCCGCGCGTAGTTCGCGGCGAGGTAGTGCAGCTCGTCGAATTCGATGGTCCCGCTGTAGGAGAGGTCGAGCTGGTCGTTGGCCCGCAACGGGTTTCGGATTTGGGTTCCCAGCGTGAATTGGAAGGGTCCGTGTTCTTCCGTGCCCCGATTGTCGAGGCGGGTGAAGAAGTGAAAGGTCCGTTGCTGGGGCGGCTCGATCAGGAGGCGTAGCGCCCCCGGCGCGGAACCGGGGGCGAGCGTAAGGGGAACGCCGCCGCCGGGGACATCGTTGGCCAGGGAGCTGTACCGCTGGTAGACGCGGTCGGAGAGGGGACGGTCGGCCTGGAGCCTGGCGCCATAGCCGCGGTAGAGGGCCTCTTGGGTTTCCGAGATCCCTGCCGGCAAGGTCAGCGCCTCGATATGGCTTTCCACCACCTCGATGCGCACGATGAAGCCCTCGCCGGTGAAGCCGAAGAGCGGTTTGCGGATCCGGACCAGGGTGTATCCGTCCGCCTGGTAGCGCGCGCGCAGATCGCGTACCAGGGCCTGGATGTCGGCGACGTTTATCCGTCGTTTGGCGACGAGGGGTTGGGTCAGGTCATCGAAGCGTTCGGGGGAGTATAGGGTGCTCCCCATAATCTGGATCTGTTCGAGTTCGAAGACCATCTCTTGCGCATCCGCATCCGCATCCGCATCCGCATCCGCAGGCTCGGGGCTCGGGGGCGCGGTGGGCTCGACGCGGGTGGAGGTCGGCTCCGGGCGTGTCGGGAAGCGCTCGGAGACCTTGCCCGGATCGACGCTTCCGGGCACGACCCGAGTATTTCCGGGGCCGACCGTCTGCGCCGACACGGCGGCGGCCAGGAAGAATCCGCCATACGCAAGGCCGCGGGAGAGCGCTTTGGGGAGGTGGACCATAAGGGAGGCTCCTGAGCAGAATCCGGGCACCTTGAAGAACTCGAGGTGCCCCTCCATGGGTCGTCACGGACGCGGGAGAACGCCGGGCGATTCACCAGTACCCCATGTCACCTTATTTTGCATCCTCAGAGCCTTTCCAAACGCGCCCAGGCAAGGCACAGTACGCTGGGAATAACTCTCTACTCTATTGCCAAGCGCTGTAACGCCGCCTGGGCGCGTTTGGAGGGCTCCCTGCGGGCGCGACTAAAGCTACCATCTGCGTCGTTGCGCGAGCTTGAAATAGGACCGGCTATTCCTGCGCTCACGCGCCTCGCATCTGGCCGCTTCTCGCCGCGCTG
>JAIZWN010000740.1 GCA_020443945.1 Candidatus Thiosymbion ectosymbiont of Robbea hypermnestra
CTCCGAACGCGCCTTCTCCGTATTGATCGATGTAGCCAAGGGTATATTTTCTTTTAAAATATCAGCCAGGTGCCGGCTGATGGCCTTTGCGTCGGCCCCCGTAAATATTCCCGGCATTTCAACGAGTTCAATTTGAAAAACGTCTTGTGCTTTTTTGAGCGTAAAATCCTTATATGACATGGATCCTTGCCTCGTCGGTTGTTTCCGGCGTGGGAGCCAGAGCCCGTAGGTTGGGGTAAGCTTGCGAACCCCAACAATCTGAACGCTTATTGCAAGATTCTAATAGGACAGGATTCACAGGATTTTCAGGATTCTTCTCTCTCTCGTTCTCTCACGCAATGGGGGGCCGCTCCAGCGGCCAGGATTTCAGGACGCTGGAGCGTCTGAAATTGCTCCCACGCTGGAGCGTGGGAGCCAGAGAATTTACCACTACCGGACCCGCAAGCAGGCTGAGTGACGGTCCGCACAGCGGACCCTACCCTCTACTCTCCGCGGCGCGGAGCTTGTGCGTTCCCACGCGGCGCGTGGGAACGAGAGAAACCCATGACCCACGATCCCTTTGTGGCTTGGTGTCTTTGTGTGCGAATTGAGAACGTCCCTTAATCCGATGCCGCGGGGGTCGCCTCTCGTTTGGCGAGGACCTTGTCGACGAGGCCGTATTCCATGGCCGCTTCGCCACCCATGAAGCGGTCCCGCTCCGTGTCTTCCGCGACCTTTTCTACCGGCTGCCCGGTATGTCGGGCGAGGATGCGATTGAGCCGCTCACGGATGTGCAGGATTTCCCGGGCATGGATGTCCACGTCCGTCGCCTGGCCCTGGAAGCCGCCCAGGGGCTGGTGGATCATCATTCGCGAGTGGGGCAGACAGAAGCGCTTGCCGGTGGCGCCCCCGGCCAGCAGCAGGGCGCCCATGCTGGCCGCCTGGCCGATGCACATGGTGCTCACGTCCGGCCGGATGAAGCGCATGGTGTCGTAGATGGCCAGGCCGGCGGTCACGGAGCCGCCGGGGGAGTTGATGTAGAGGTGGATGTCCTTATCGGGATTTTCCGATTCCAGGAAGAGGAGCTGGGCGACGACCAGGTTCGACATGTAGTCTTCTACCGGCCCGACGAGGAATACGACGCGGTCTTTGAGCAGACGCGAGTAGATGTCGAAGGAGCGCTCTCCGCGCGCCGTGTGCTCGATGACGATGGGGACCAGTCCGAGGTTTTTCGGGTCCCACCCACTGTGGTCGGAAATTGTGCTCATGAGATCTTTATCGTGTGCTGATTGCCAGGCTCATTCGACGGTGCTCAGGGCCTCGAAGGTGGTGGGCTCGTCCACGACCCTTACCTGGTCCAGCACCCAGTCGACCACCTGAGACTCCAGGGTCAGGGACTCCACCGGGGCCAGGCGTTGCTTGTCGGCATAGTAGTAGTCGATGGCCTGCTGTGGATTTTCGTAGACCGAGGCCAGGTTTTCCACCATCTCCCGCACCCGTTGCGGATCGGTCTCGATCTGATTGACTTTGACCACCTCGGCCATAATCAGGCCGAGGGCGACGCGCTGTTGCGCCTGCTTCCGATAGAACTGGTCGGGAAGTTCGATACCGCCGTCTCCCATCCGTTGGCGAATCTGCTGTTTGAGCGCCTGGATTTCCTGCAGGATGAGAACCTCCGGCAGGTCGATCCGGTTCGTTTCCAATAACAGGTCCATCGCCTGTTGTTTGACCCTGGCGTCGATCCGATCCTTGAGCTCGCGCTCCATATTCCGGCGCAGGTCCAGGTGGAACTTCTCCAGATCTCCCTCCGGGAAACCGAGGGCCTTCGCGAAATCCGCATCCACTTCGGGAAGCACCGGCTCGGCGACTTCGCTGACCTGGACGGTGAAGACGACCGGCTTGCCCCGGAGCGATTCGTCCGGATACTGGTCCGGAAAGGTCAGCTCCAACCGTCGTTCGTCTCCCGCCTGCATGCCCACCAGGCCCTCTTCGAAGCCGGCGACCATGCGCCCGAGACCGAGCTCGAGCTTGATATCCTCCGCGGAGCCGCTCTCGAACGGCTCGCCGTCCCGGGTCCCGGTGAACGAGAGCTCGAGCCGGTCGCCCAACCGGGCCGGACGTTCCACGACCGCCCAGGTCCTGCGCTGCTTGCGCAGCCGTATGAGCATGGCCTCCAGATCCGCGTCCGTCACTTCGGCCACCGGCCGCTCGAGGGTCTTGCCCTCCAGGTCACCCAGCGCGAACTCGGGCACGACCTCGAACACGGCCGTGTAGGCATAGCGCCGGGCGGACTCGTCCATGTCGGGCTCGATCCGGGGGGGACCGGCGGGTCGCAATGCCTCTTTCCCGACGGCTTCGGGAAGGCTGGTCTGCACCTGCTCGCCGAAGACCTCCTGGCGCACCTTCCCGCCGAAACGCTGCTGCAAGACCTTGAGCGGCGCCTTGCCGGGGCGAAACCCCGGAACCCTGGCGGAACGGGCGAACTCACGCAGGCGTTTGTCCACCTCGCTCTCGATCTGGTCCGCATCCAGGTCGACGGTCATCCGCCGCTCCAACCCGTCTTTACTTTCCACTGATACCTGCATCGTCTCTCCGCTCCAAGGGGAACCTTGAAAAATTTTCCCTGCAACTTTCCAAGAGGCGAAGCGAAAACCCGGTTCCCGCTTCACTTCATCTTTCAAGCCACTACTGTCCGGTAAAACCTTCGCCCCACTCACGTAACAGCTTGTAAAGACATGCAAAACCGCGGATTTCGGG
>JAIZWN010000741.1 GCA_020443945.1 Candidatus Thiosymbion ectosymbiont of Robbea hypermnestra
CTCGTGTAAGTCGGCCAGTGACTCGAAGGCTACGCCCGGCAGCCGCTTGGGCAGAAAAACCCGGTTGAACCAGACGGCCCCGGTCTTTTTCTTTCTTCGTCACCCTACGACCTCTCAGTTCTCATACTCAGCCGCACGCCGGGCATCCCCATAGACCTTGTGCACCGGGTAGCGTCGCTCGTTGTCGGCGATTTTGGCCGCCGCGGCATCGAGCAGGTCCAGGTCCAGACGCTCGGCGAGGCGAATCAGGTAGATCAGGATATCGGCCATCTCGAAGGCTACCTCCCGTTTCTTCTCGGGGGTCAGGGAGGCGCTCTGCTCTTCGGTTAACCACTGGAAATGCTCGATCAGCTCACCGCATTCCCCGGCCAGGGCCATCGCCAGGTTTTTCGGAGAATGAAACCGCTCCCAACCGCGTTCCCGGGCGAACCGTAAGAGACGCAGGTTCAACCCCTGCAGACTGTCTTCGGACATCGCTGTCTACTCCTCGCTTGTCGGCCGTATCGCCATTGCGGTTTCGGCTCAGCGATCTTCGGTCGCGGCCGGCAGGCGTGGGGTTTGCGGCTTTACGTCGGCGTTCTGGCCCCGCTGACGCAAGAGGTGGTCCATGATGACGATGGCCAACATGGCCTCGGCGATGGGCGTCGCGCGGATTCCCACGCAGGGGTCGTGCCGGCCCCTGGTCAGGATCTCGGTGGCGGTCCCCGAGCGGTCGATGGTCCGCCCCGGTAAACGCAGGCTGGAAGTGGGCTTCAGGGCGATGCGGGCGACGATGTCCTGCCCGCTGGAGATGCCCCCCAGCACGCCGCCGGCATGGTTGCTCAGGAAGCCCGCCGGCGTCATCTCGTCCCGATGCTCGGTGCCCTTCTGGGTCACGCAGGCGAAGCCGGCGCCGATCTCCACGCCCTTGACGGCATTGATGCCCATAAGCGCGTGGGCGATGTCCGCGTCCAGCCGGTCGAAGACGGGCTCGCCGAGCCCCGCCGGTATGGCCTCGGCCACCACCGTTACCTGGGCGCCGATGGAGTTTCCCTCCTTGCGCAGGGCGTCCATGTAGGCCTCGAGCCTTGGTACGGCGGCGGCATCCGGACAGAAGAAGGGGTTTTGCTCCACCTGCTCCCAGTCGAAACCCGCCGGGCGAATCGGGCCCAGCTGAGAGAGATAACCGCGCACCCGAATCCCGAGCTGGTCACGCAGGTATTTCTTGGCGATCCCCCCCGCCGCGACCCGGATTGCCGTTTCCCGCGCCGAGGAGCGGCCACCGCCCCGGTAATCGCGCATCCCATACTTCATCTCGTAGCTGTAGTCCGCATGGCCGGGCCGGAATTTGTCGGCGATTTCGGTGTAATCCTGCGAGCGCTGATCCTGATTGAGAATGGTCAATCCGATGGGGGCACCGGTGGTTCGGCCCTCGAAGACGCCGGAAAGGAGCCGTACCTCATCGGACTCGCGCCGCTGGGTCGTATGGCGGGACCGTCCGGGCCGGCGGCGATCCAGATCGACTTGCAGGTCCGCCGCGGTGAGCGCCAGGCCGGGCGGACAGCCATCCACCACGCCGCCCAGGGCGGGCCCGTGGCTCTCGCCGAAGGTAGTCACCACAAAGGCCCTACCGATGCTGTTTCCCGACATAGGCGTAATCTAAAAGGTCGGCGGTGAGACTGCGTCCCGCGGATTCAGCCAGGCATTGGCCTTTGCCAACACCTTCCGGGACAGGGTGCTGGTGGCCTGCTGCAACAATACCCCATTGATGATGTAGTCGTAACGGGAATTCAGATAATCGAATTCCGCCTGGGACAGGTTTTGCTGCGCATCGAGCACGTCGACCTGGGTGCGGGTACCCACCTCGAGACCGGCCTGGGTGGATGCCATGACGCTCCGGGCGGAGACCACGGCGGCTTGCCGCGCCCGCACGTCGCTGATGCTGGAGAGGATGCCGCGAAAGGCGTCCTTCACCGCGTTCAGGACCTCGCGCCGTACCTGGTCGAGCCGATCCTGGGCCGCGCGGAAATCGTAACCCGCCTGGCGCGTGCGGGAGGTCACGGCGCCGCCCTGATACAGGGGTAGACTCATGGTGAGGGCGATGAATCCGGTATCCCGGTCGGTGCCAAACTCCGCTCCGCTCCGGGCCAGATCGTACCCCGCCTCCAGATCGAAGCTGGGGAAACGGGCGGAGCGCTCGATCTCGATCTGCTTCTTGGCGGATCGGGAGGCCTCCACGGCCGCGAGTACGGCATAGTTGTGTTTGAGCGCGGTATCGGCCCAGGCGTCGATGTCGTTGGGTTGCGGCGCCGTCAGCGGCAGCCGCGCGCCGAGTCGCGCCAGGGGGACCCGCACCGGGCCGATGATCCGCCACAGGGCCTCCCACCGATTGCCGAGGTCGTTCTTGGCGGTGATCACGTCGGCCCGGGAGCGGTCGTAGGCGGCCTGGGACTCGTTGACATCGGTGATGGCGACCAGGCCTACCTCGAAACGCTGCCTGGATTGTTCGCGCTGGCGCGCGTTGGCGCGTTGCAGGGCTTCTGCGACCCGTACCTCATCCGCGGCGCGCAACACATCGAAATAGGCCCTGGTCGTGCGGACCATCAGGTCGACCCGGGCGTTGCGGTATTCCGCCTCCGCCTCGGCGATTGTATCGGCGGTCTGTTCGAGGCGGAGCCAATCCGCCCGATCATAGACGGATTGAGTGACGGAGGCCGTCAGGTTCCGGGAGCCATAGTCATCGTTCCGGCGGCGGGTACTCCATGGCGTGGAGGCCTGCTCGTCGCGGTAGCGGGCACCGGCGCTGAGGGCGAAATTCGGCAACAAAAGCGCCCGCGCCTGGGGTCCGGTCTCACGCCTGGCGTACAGGGTTTGTTCCGCTTCCTTGAGAACCGGATCGCTCCTGACCGCCAGGTCATAGACCCGGAGCAGGTCTTCGGCCCCGGCCGAGGCGGCGCAACCGAGCCCGATGAGGGCGAAGACGACGGAGAAAAGCCTGCACATGTGCTTTCGCGTCAGGTTGGAGCTCATCGAAAGCCTCCGACCCCAGGTAAGATCACGCGGGGGGATTGTCATCATGCAATAATAGCTTCCCCAAAAAGTGTTTCACGTGCCAGGCCCGCATGATGATCCAGAAATGCAGCGCGAACAGGCAGACGAAACCGAGAAACATCCAATGCTCCGGGACCCCGAGAAAATGCCCGACCAACCCGATACCGGCGGTAGTAAGCGCGCTCAGCAGCATCAGAACAAGCACCTGTTTCGGGCGGAAACCCGCCGCGAGCAGGATATGGTGAAAGTGCCCCCGGTCGGCCCGGAAGGGCGACCGCCCGTGCAGGATCCGGCGCGTCATGATCGAAACCGTATCGATGAGCGGTAACGCGAACAACCAAAGTGCCGTGACCGGCGCCAGGAGGCGTTGCTCCCCCTGGGAGAGAGCGACGAGGAACCACACCAGAACAAACCCGAGAGACAGACTGCCCGCGTCGCCCATGAAGACCGAGGTACGCCGGCCGGCACGTAAATTAAACACCAGAAAGGCAAGCAGCACCGCGCCGAGCAGCCCGAGCATATCGATATCCCGCGTATCGCCCCCGGACCAGGCGATGACGATGCCCAGGGCGATGATGGCGATCAGTACGAGCGATGCCGCCAGGCCGTCGATGCCGTCGGCCATGTTCAGCGCATTGATCACGCCGACCATGGCAAACACCGTGACGGGAACTGCAAGATTCCCCAAGGAGAGCAAGCTATCCGGCAGAATCAGATACCCCAAATCGACGAGTACCACATTCCCCCCCAGGGTCATCAGCAGGCCCGCCAGAATCTGAGCGACAAAGCGGCACGACGCGGGGAGCTCATGGAGATCGTCGATCGCGCCCACGACCACGAGGAGCAGCAATCCGGCAAACAACATGCGGTAGCTGAATAACGGGATATTCAGCATGAGCGCGGAGAAGGCGAAGGCGACGAACATCGCGATGCCGCCCACCAGGGGAGTAGGATGACGGTGAGTCTTGCGGCCACCGGGATGATCGACCAGACCGATCCGGTGGGCAACGGGTATCAAGGCCCATATGAGAACCGCGGTCGAAACGAATGCGAGCAAACCGCCCGCGAAAAGCTTCTGGCTCATCCCATCCCCCAGCATGACTCAATGCGGTAAAAAGGTCGCCTCGATCCCCAGCGTTCGGTCAGAAATACGAATGATCCTTTTGCGCGCCGCCGAAAAAGCCGCCTTTTGCTTATCCGCAGATTACGGGGACCTTGAATTTTTCAAGGTGCCCTCAACCTTTCGGCTGTTTTTCATCGGCAATTAAACGGTGGCAACATCCAAGCGGTCCGCACTCAAGGAATCCTAGGTACCCGCTAATTGGCCCAACCCCGCCAGCGGTAGAACAGGATCCCCAGGTACTCTTTCAGGGCAATCGAGCTCCTCATCAGGGCGCCGGCGTCCGGGAGAAAATCGAGCAGCGTCAATGTCCGCTCCGCCGGCACCTCATAGTCCGTGGGCGCCGGAATCGTCCGGACCCCCGCGGCGCCAAAGGTTGCCCGCGCACGCCGCATATGATACGCCGAGGTAACCAACAACACCCGGTCCATGCCCCGATCGGCGAGCAGGCGCCCCGTCTCACGCGCATTCTCGAAGGTATTCCGGCTGCTCCCTTCCAACAGCACCCGCTCCTCGGGTACACCGAGATCCCTGAGAAACCGCAGCATGGCATCCGCCTCGGGACCCTGGTTTGCACGCCAGGGCAGGCGACCCCCGGCTACTACCACAATGGGTGCTTTCCCCCGGTGAAACAAGCGCGCCGCATGCCAGACCCGGTCGGCCGCGGTCGTCAGATCGGGGAACAGCCGTTGCGCGGCGACGCCTTCGATACCGCCGCCCAGAACCAGGATAGCGTCGGCGTCCGGCAAGGCATCGATGGCGACCGGCTGATACTCCGCCTCCAGGGATAAGCGCACCCGGTCGGAAACCAGGGGCATTGCCCAACCCCAGATCCACAGCAAACCGCACAAGGACAGCCCGGCGCCGAGCCTCCTGTGCCACGATGTCGCCACGGCAATCCCGATCAGAATCAGCATCCCGCCGGCGCCGAGCGGCATGGCCAGCTGAGTCAATAGCTTGTGCGCCAGATAATCCATCCCACCATCCTTCCGGACAGAAAATGCCCGCGCGGACCAGCAGCCGATCTCACCTTTTTAATTGAGAGCGCCCCCTAGTGCCCCGTTTCACCTTATTTTTCGCTCTCAGCGCGGCGAGAAGTGGCCAGCCGCGAGGCGCGTGAGCGCAG
>JAIZWN010000742.1 GCA_020443945.1 Candidatus Thiosymbion ectosymbiont of Robbea hypermnestra
CCTGCGCTCACGCGCCTCGCGGCTGGCCACTTCTCGCCGCGCTGAGAGCGAAAAATAAGGTGAAACGGGGCACTAGACGTCCAGGGACGGTAAATTTCCAGGATTGCGGGGGCAGCGGACATAATCCCTCGCCGGGGCTTTGGTAGAATGGCCCCATGGATGTCTCTCACATTCTCGATCAGCTCAACGAGGCGCAACGCGAGGCGGTCACCGCCCAAGCCGGCAATCTGCTGGTGCTCGCGGGGGCCGGCAGCGGTAAGACCCGGGTCCTGGTGCACCGCATCGCTTGGCTGCTCCAGGTAGAGCAGGCCCGACCCTGGGCCATTCTCGCCGTCACCTTCACCAACAAGGCCGCGCGGGAGATGCGGACCCGCATCGAGGAGATGCTCCAGGGGCCGGTGACGGGGATGTGGGTCGGCACCTTCCATGGCCTCGCCCATCGCTTTCTGCGCGCCCATTGGCAGGACGCCGAGCTGCCCCGGCAGTTCCAGATCCTGGATTCCGACGATCAGTACCGCCTGATCCGGCGCACCCTCAAGGCCATGGAGCTGGATGAGGCCCGCTGGCCGCCGCGCCAGTGCCAGGGCTTTATCAACCAGCAGAAAGACGAGGGCCGACGACCCGAGCACATCGACGGCGGCGGTGATTTCTATCTCGACCGTATGCTCGAGATCTACACGGAATACCAGGGCGCCTGCGCGCGCGGCGGCCTGGTGGATTTTGCCGAGCTGCTGCTGCGCACCCACGAGCTCTTGCGCGACCGCCCGGATATCCTCCACCACTACCGCGAGCGCTTCGCCCATATCCTGGTGGACGAGTTCCAGGACACCAATGCCATCCAGTACGCCTGGCTGCGTCTGCTCACCGGCGCCGCGGACAAGCTGTTCCTGGTCGGGGACGACGACCAATCCATCTATGGCTGGCGCGGGGCCAAGGTCGAGAACATCCAGAGCTTCCAGCGGGACTATCCGGGGACCCGGATCGTACGCCTCGAACAAAACTACCGCTCCACGGGCAACATCCTGAACGCCGCCAACGCCCTGATCGAGAACAACCCGAGTCGGCTCGGCAAAAACCTCTGGACCCAGGACGGCGCCGGGGCGCCCATCCGCCGCTATGCCGCCTTCAACGAGGTGGACGAGGCCCGGTTCGTGGTAGAGGGCATCCGTCGCTATACGCAGGAAGAGGGCTACCGTCGCTCCGAATGCGCCATCCTCTACCGCACCACCGCCCAGTCCCGGCTCTTCGAGGAGGCCCTGATCCAGACCCAGCTCCCCTACCGGGTCTACGGCGGCCTGCGCTTTTTCGAGCGCGCCGAGATCAAGGATACCCTGGCCTATCTGCGGTTGCTGGCCAACCCGCAGGACGATGCCGCCTTCGAGCGCGTGGTCAACACCCCGACCCGGGGGATCGGCGCCAAGACCCTGGACATCCTGCGCACACAGGCCCGGGAGCTAGGCTGCTCTCTGTGGCGGGCCACCGCGGACATGGCGGCGGCGGGCACCCTCCCCTCCCGCGCCGCGGGGGCGCTCGGCCGGTTTCTCGGGCTGATCGACACCCAGCGGGAGGCGACGCGAGACCTGGCGCTCCCGGAGCTGACGGCGCGGGTCGTCGCGGCCAGCGGTCTGCCCGAGCACTATGAAAAGGCGAAGGACGGCCGGGGGGTGGATCGGATCGAAAACCTGGAAGAGTTGGTCAACGCCACCCGCCGCTTCGCCCGCGAGATAGAGGACGACGAGGGCGACATCCTGGGCACCTTCCTCTCCCACGCGGCCCTGGAGGCCGGAGAAGCCCAAGGGGGCCAATACGAGGACCGGGTGCAGCTCATGACCCTGCACAGCGCCAAGGGCCTGGAATTCCCCATCGTCTTCATCGCGGGGCTGGAAGACGGACTCTTTCCCCACAGCCTCTCCGTGGACGACCCGGAGCGCCTGGAGGAAGAACGGCGCCTGTGCTACGTCGGCATGACCCGGGCCATGCGTCACCTCTACCTGACCCACGCCGAGAGCCGGCGCCTGCATGGCAACGAGAGCTACCCCTTCGTATCCCGCTTCCTGCGGGAGATCCCGGCGGAGCTGATCGAGGAAGTCCGAGGCGGCGGGCTCTCCCGACCGGCAGCCATACCGGGGGCCAGCGCATCCGACCCCGGCGCGGGTGGGTTCCGGCTCGGCCAGCGGGTCCGCCACCCCAAGTTCGGCGAGGGAACGGTCATCGACAGCGAGGGAAGCGGGACCAGCGCCCGCCTTCAGGTCAACTTCGAGGCCGTAGGCGCCAAATGGCTCGTGGTGGCCTACGCCAAACTGGAGCCCGCCGGCTCCGCCTAGCACCCCATTTCACCTTTAGGGGACGTTCTCAATTCTCACACAAAGACACCAAGCCACAAAGGGATCGTGGATCATGGGTAAGGCGCCCGTTGGCCGTCAT
>JAIZWN010000743.1 GCA_020443945.1 Candidatus Thiosymbion ectosymbiont of Robbea hypermnestra
CTGCTCAAGGTCAGGCAATTCGACGACATCGCCAAAGACTCCCTGGACGAATGGATCTACTTCCTGAAAAACCAGGAAATCAAAGGCGAATTCCAGGCCAAGGGCCTGCAGAAGGCCAAGGAAGTCCTCGACATCATGAATCTGGGGGAGCAAGAACGCCAGGCCTACGAGTGGCACCTGGAAGAGCTGAGCTACCAGGCCAGCATGTATCAATCCAGCTATCACGATGGACGCCTGGATGG
>JAIZWN010000744.1 GCA_020443945.1 Candidatus Thiosymbion ectosymbiont of Robbea hypermnestra
CAACGGGCGCCTTACCCATGACCCACGATCCCTTTGTGGCTTGGTGTCTTTGTGTGAGAATTGAGAACGCCCCCTAATGCGTGTCACCGTATGGTGCAAGCACAGGACAAGAAAATGGGGACCTTGAAGGATTGCACGGCAGCAATTTTTCAAGGTCCCCAAATTAAGGAATCCTGTCAATCCTGAAAAATTCGGTTAATCCTGTCCTATTAGAATTTTGCAATAGGCATTCAGATCGTTGGGGTTCGCAAGCTCACTCCAACCTACGGGCTAGCCGTTTTGATGGGCACGCGGCGCTGTGGGCATGCGACCAGCCGCCGGGGTTTGGAACCGTGGCCTGACCGGAACGCTCGACTGGCTTGCCGGGCGCTCGCTTTGCCCATCCTACCCGACTTTTCCCACCGGTCCGGACCCATCCGGCTGGCGGGATACCTGTGTTCTCATAGGCAAGAAATTGGATTGAGCAAGGGAACGACAGGATTTTTCTTCGTTTTGGTCGGCGCCACCGGGCGCGAAAGTCCAAAGCAAAAAATAAGGAATCCTGTCAATCCTGAAAAATCCTGTGAATCCTGTCCTTTTAGAAGGTTGCAATGGGTATCCAGCCGGATTGATGGGCACGCGACGCTGTGGGCATTCGACCAGCCGCCGGGGTTTGGGAGCCGCCGTGGCCTGACCGGAACGCTCGACCGGCTTGCCGGGCGCTCGCTTTGCCCATCCTACCCGGCTTACCAGGCGAAGCGAGGGCTTGTGAGTTCCGCTGCTAGATATCTATGGGCGGATATTGACAGTGCGGGTTTGTTTTATAGGCGAGTTGCTCGAAGAACACGCACAAAAGCTTAAAGTTATGTGTCAGTTGGCTGATTTCTGACAGGGCCTCGATAATCTCCCTATAGGAATGTTCGGAAACTTCGATCCTGTTCTCGAGAATAAGCTTCTCTCCCGTGCCCCGGATAATCTTTGCCTTATAGAGACTTTCGATTGCAATATGAAACGCGAAGATTACGTTCTCGTGATTCGGAATTCCACTCAACTCGTTTCCGATGAGTTCGGCAGGAAAAGATTCTAAAATAGGCTTTTTGATGATGAAATTAATTACGAAAAAGGAAACCTTTTTGAAAATGCTTGCCCCTTTTATACCACTTGGGTGCGGGAAGTCCTGATGTAAATTGAATACTACCCGACTGATCCGGGAGGGGTCGTACTTGACAGGAGGAAGGCCCATACCCTTCGAAAACTCACCCAGGAACCTCGATATTCCCTCGACATCACGGGTCATCTCATGTAGCCAGCTTCCACCCGAAGGTTCATTGAATATGATTCTCTGTCCCACAACGAAATCCTTACGATTTGGAAACCTTGGGAGGAGCTAGGGAACCCCGCCTCGAATCCCTAGGTAGGGTGACGCGGATAGCGGATACATCGGGCACAAAAAGCTACCACATCACCATTCTTGCCTCGCTTACTTTATGGCAAGGCATGCCTTGAGCTTTTCGCCTGCGGTTCTTGCCGCTTCACCCAACTTGTCGAGTGACTGAAATTCGCGCAGCTCACCTCGCGCATTGTCGCCGGAAAACGCGCCGAGATCCTCGATCCCAACGGACTCAGCCCCAACAAGGGCCCTGACGGGCTCGAGGTTGTCGAACTCGCCAAAGCTAACATCTTCAAGGGCCCGGATAACGGATTCTGTTTGCATGGTTGTTTTCTCCCGCACATATCGAATCTTTCATAACTCGCAGGCCACAAAACTCTGCCCTGCAATGTAAACAATTTTCTATTCATTATCAGACATACCAGATAATTGTCAAGATTCAAGCGCAAGGCCCTCCGGACCACTATGCTTCTGGTTCTAGCCTCTTGCGTTCCTGTCTGCATTCGGATTCGAGTGCAGGTGATCCGCGAGGGCGCTTGTTTGCCGCTCGGAATATCCCTCGGGCGTGCGGACGATGAAAAGGGCGGGGGTATCGAGGGATTCAGCCAGGGTGAATCCGGCTCGGGGCCCCAGGACCAGGAAGGCCGTCGCCAGGGCGTCCGCCTGCGCCGCCCGCGGCGCCAGCACGGTTACGGATGCGAGTCCATGGGTTACCGGGCGCCCCGTCACGGGATCGATGGCGTGGGAGTAACGGGTGTTTTCGTGCTCGAAGAAGTTGCGGTAGTCGCCGGAGGTCGCCAGCGCGCCGTTATCCAGCGCCAGGATGCGGTGGACTGCCCGTCTGCCGGGATCCGGGCGCTCGACCGCGATACGCCAGGGCAGGCCCTGGCCGTTGTGTCCGCGGCCCCTCAGTTCACCGCCGATCTCGATCAGATAATCGGCGATGCCCATTGCGTCGCACAGATCGGCGAGGCGATCCACGCCGTATCCCTTGGCGATGGCGGATAGGTCCAGGTACAGCGCGGGTTCGGATTTCCGCAGTGCCGGCGGGTCGAGCCGGACGGACAGCTTGCGGTAGCCCACGCGCGCCTTGGCCTGGGTGATTTCGGCGTCCGTCGGGGGGGCATGAGTCCCGTCGTCGCCCGGACCGAAGCCCCACAGGTTCACCAGGGGGCCGACCGTGGGGTCGAAGGCCCCGTCGCTCATCTCACTGATCCGGATGGCCTCCCGGACCAGTCCGGCCAACTCCGGGGACACGGGGAACCAGTCGGTGGTTCGGCTGCGATTGAAGCCGGAGAGCTCGGAGTCGTCCCGATAGGTGGACATCCGGTCCTCGATCCGCTCCAGCTCGGTCTCGATCCTGTCCCGCAACGCCGCCGGCGCGATCGCCGACGGCGGGTCCACGGCCTGGATGCTGTAGGAGGTTCCCATGGCGGCACCCTGCAGCACCGTGACCCGGTCCTCCGGCGCGGGCGTGCAGCCGATCAGCAGCCACAGGAGGGCGAACAGGGAGAAGCAACGGCAGACCCGAAACATACGGCGGCTCCGTGGCGATGCCGCGGTCGGGATGACATTTATCCACGACATGCGACAATGATCTTTTTTTCTTACCCGTCCCGGAAGCATGTTCGGTATTGTCGACCGCTATATCCTGCTAGAGGTGCTCAAGGTCTTTACGGCGGTCTTGGGCACCTTCCTGCTGGTCGTCCTCAGTATGCTCTTTCTGCGCACCCTCGAGGAGGTGAACCTGGGCGCCCTGGGCAGCGACCTGGTCATGCGCTTCGTGGGCCTGCAGCTCGTGCGGGAAACCTCCAGTCTGATCCCCCCGGCATTCTTCATCTCCGTCCTCATTGCCCTCGGCCGTATGTCCCGTGACAGCGAGCTGATCGCGCTGAGCGCCTGCGGACTGGGCGCCGGGCGCATTTATCGCGCCTTGCTTTACCTTGTGTTGCCGGTCGCCCTGTTGACGGCCTGGTTCTCCTTCTCGCTACGGCCCCTGGCGATCTTCGAGACCCAGAAGATACTGCATCGGCGTGAGGGTCAGATACACCAGATCGGCGGCATCAAGCAGGGGCGTTTCTACCAGCACGAGCAGGGGTTGGTCACGGTCTACGTGGAGAAGATCGAGGGCAAGGAGCGTTTGCGCAACGTCTTTATCCATGACCGGCGCGGGGACCGGAGCCGGTTGGTCATCAGTAAAACGGGGGTGCGCCGTATCGATGAGGCGTCGGGGGATCCGTTCGTGACCCTGCTGAAAGGGCACCGCTACAATGGCGTTCCGGGGCAACCCGATTATGCCATCGGGACCTTTGAACGCTACAGTCTGCGCCTCGAACCGACGAAATCCGGTCACTTCCGAAGCTGGAAACGTGCCGCCTTCCGCACCGCGGAGCTGATAGGTTCCCCGGATCCGCGGGATCGGGCCGAGCTCCAGTACAGAATCGGCAATCCGCTCGCCATCGTTACCCTGACCTTGCTGACGGTTCCGCTGACGACCAAGTCGCCGCGCCGGCGCGCCGGCGGTCGTATGTTTCTGGCCTTTCTCACCTATTTCAGCTTCTTCAATCTGCAACGCCTGGCGGAGAATTGGTTCGCGACCGGGGTTACGCCGGGCTGGCTCGGAAGCCTCTGGTATCAGGCACTGGTGCTGGTATTGGTACTCGCGATTCTGCTGCCGGAAGGCTACCAGCTGAGGCGGTTGATACGGCGTTCGCCGCGGGCGGCTCCCGGTTAGACCCATCCCACCGGGTCGATTCGTCCGGCCCGCGGGGCGGGTATCCGAGACCCTTGTCGTCGGCCCTCAGTCCTCGCCGATGACGCGCTCGTCCCTGGGCTTGGACAAGAGCTTCTCCGCCTCGGCGCGATGATTCGCAAAGACCATCCGGTAGTGGTGTATCTCTTCCGAGGGATGCTCCCGACGTAGCCGGCGCACCAGGGTGCGCGCATCCTGGTAGTGGTCTTTGGTTTCCAGATAGGTCAGCGACGACGGCGGCAGAACCTTGTAGACAAAGTAGGGCATTGGACGAACCACTTATCTTGGCAATGAAAATCCGCGGGGATGTCGAGGATGTGCCCCGCTTCAGCCATTGGAACCGCAAAGGACGCAAAGATTGTAAGGTAAGGCAAAGCGGCGCCCCTTTCCAATCCCGAAGCCACAAAGCGTTCCAGCAAAGTAAGGTGGAATGGGGTACTAAAGTAGGCCCTCGATACGATCCAGGGCCTGCTCCAGGTTCTCCCGGCTGGTGGAGATGGAGATGCGCACGTAGCCTTCCAGGCCGAAGGCGGAGCCGGGGACCAGAGCGACCCCGGCCCGCTCGATCAGAAACTCCGCCAGGTCCAGGTCGTTGTTCACCGTATCGAGGGCCGCGATCATGCCCTGCATGTTCGGGAAGACATAGAAGGTGCCGTCGGTCGGCAGGCACTCGATGCCGGGCAGGCGGTTGAGCCGTTCCACCACATGGTCGTGGCGCTCCTTGAAGGCCGCGGTCATGGTCCGAATGCAGTCCTGGGGACCCTCGAGGGCCGCCTGAGCGGCTGCCTGGGAGATGGAGGTGGGGTTCGAGGTGCTTTGGGATTGCACCTTCTTCATGGCCTTGATGATCTCCCGTGGGCCGCCGGCGTAGCCGATGCGCCAGCCCGTCATCGCATAGGCCTTGGAGACGCCGTTGAGCACCAGGGTGCGCGGCGCCAGATCCGGGCAGGCGTGGAGGATATTGACGAACGGCTCGTTCGCCCAGCGGATATGCTCGTACATGTCGTCGGTGGCGATGAAGGCGCGCGGGAATTCCCGCAGCACCGCGCCCAGGGCGGCCAGCTCCTCCCGGCTGTAGGCCATCCCGGAGGGGTTGGACGGGCTGTTGATGACCACCAGCTTGGTCCGACCGGTCAACGCCGTCCGCAGCTGCTCGGGGGTGATCTTGAAGGCCTGCTCGGCCCCGGCGTGCACCAACACGGGGGTGCCGCTGGCCAGGAGGACCATATCCGGATAGGAGACCCAGTAGGGGGTGGGAATGACGACCTCGTCGCCCGGATCCAGAATGGCCTGGGCCAGGTTGTAGAAGCTCTGTTTGCCGCCGCAGGAGACCAGGATCTGGTCCGGGGTGTACGCGAAGCCGTTCTCGCGCTGGAATTTGGCGATGATCGCCTGCTTGAGCCCCGGCGTGCCGTCCACCGCCGTGTATTTGGTGAAGCCATCCTCGATGGCGGCGACGGCCGCCTGCTTGATGTGATCCGGGGTGTCGAAATCCGGCTCCCCGGCGCCGAGTCCGATGACATCCTTACCGGCGGCGCGCAGGGCCTGGGCCCGGGCCGTGACGGCGAGGGTAGGGGAGGGCCGGACGGCCTGCACACGTGCGGAAAGCTGACTACTCATGCTGCGGAATCTCTCCTGCTTCTTCGTCGATCGGGAGGGTGTCGCCAAAGCCCGGGGGTGGGCCTTTGCAACACCCTTCATAATAAGAGGGTGTTGCCAAAGGCGACACCCGGCGCGGTCCTAGGGGACGTTCTCAATTCTCACACAAAGACACCAAGCCACAAAGGGATCGTGGGTCATGGGTAAGGCGCCGGTT
>JAIZWN010000745.1 GCA_020443945.1 Candidatus Thiosymbion ectosymbiont of Robbea hypermnestra
CCCCGAAATCCGCGGTTTTGCATGTCTTTACAAGCTGTTACGTGAGTGGGGCGAAGGTTTTACCGGACAGTAGTGAGACAGCCTCTTAGATTTTTCGCTCGTTTCCAGGCTCCGGCGTAGGGATAGCGTTGTGGCCGCTCCGGCGCGGTAGCGCGAGCTCCACCGGCAGTTGCTCGGCGGTCTCCAGGCCGGTCGGCGTATGCCGGATGCGTACCGCGAGCACTTCGACGCCCGCTGCCGCCGCCGCGACCAGGGCCTCGGCATAGGCGGGGTCGATGGACCAGGCCGGGGCAAAGGATTTGCCCTCGGGCCGATTGACGGCGAACAGCATGACGCCGCGGTCGCCTTGCGCCACCGCCGCTTGCAAGAGCCCCAGGTGCTTGCGCCCACGCACGCTGACGGCGTCCGGGAAACGCACCCGGTCGCCATCCGGCAGGGTCACGTTTTTGACCTCTATCCAGGCGTTCGGCGGCGACCCTTGCTGCCTGGCGAGGGCGATGTCCAGACGCCCTTTGGCCTGGCCGGCGGGGGCGAATGCCACCTCGCGCCTGAGCGCCCCGTATCCGCCGAGGGCCGGGATACGGCCGGCGGTGATGCCTTCCGCGATCACCGCGTTGGCGCGACCCGTGTGCACCCCCACCCAGCCGGCGCCCATGTCCACCCGCTCCAGGGTCCAGGCCAGCTTACGGCGGGGATTGTCGCTCCGGCTGAGCTGGACCGGGGCGCCGGGTGACCAGCAGCCGGCCATGCTCCCGGTGTTGGGCACATGAGCGGTGACGACGGGGCCCTCGGCGAGCGCCACATCGGCCAGGAACCGCTTGTAACGACGCAGAATGCGCCCGTCGCTCAGGGTTGGTAACAGCAGAACGGGGCTCCGAATCAGCGGGTATCGAAGCCGTGCAGCTGCTGGAAGGTCTCGGGCTCGCAGGCAATGCCCGTGACCTGGGCCGCGGGCGGGCCACCGCGCAGCCACTCGCGCAGTTGGGCTACCGCGTCCGGCTCGCCGCAGGCGAGGACCTCCACCCGCCCGTCCGGCAGGTTGCGCGCGTGGCCCGTCAGTCCCAGGCGTTGGGCCTGCTCGCGGGTGGCGGCCCGGAAGAAAACCCCCTGCACCCGCCCGGCTACCAGACAGCGAAAACACACCTGTTTGTCCGCTACTTGCTCGCTCATGAAATCTCCTGCCCTCGAAACCACCGATTGGAGTTTTTCATCGGTCGCTTACAATAGCAATAGGCCACCTTGAAAAATTCGAGCTTCCAAACTGCCATCGGGAGTACCTCCATGACGATCACCCTCTATCATAATCCACGTTGCAGCAAATCCCGCCGGACCCTGGAGCTGTTGCGGGATCGGGGCATCGAGCCGCGGATTCTGAAGTATCTCGAGACCCCCCCGGATCCGGCAACCCTGGAGCGGCTGCTCGAACAGCTGGGGCTGGAGCCGCGCGAGCTCATGCGCAAGCAGGAGAAAGAGTACAAGGAGAATGAGCTGGCGAACCCGGCGCTGACCCGGGAGGAGCTGATCGCGGCCATGGTCGCCCACCCGAAGCTGATCGAACGCCCGATCCTGGTCAAGGACGACCGGGCCGTCCTCGGTCGACCGCCGGAGGCCGTACTCGAGCTCTTGTAGATTCGGTAACGCTCACTATGCAGGGATCGTGTTCTGATGGTTCCTTCCAAGTTCCAATCGGACAGGATTAACCGAATGCTTTACCGGGTGATCCTGAGCTTCCGCGACATGGGTAGCATCCCGGTATTTGTACCGGGCCGATGGAGCAGACGCCCGTATCGATGTGAAGGCTGAACATAGGCCTCTTATCATTCGAGAGGAGCAACTTGCCGCAATGGCAGAGGCCCTCGGTATGGATCGGAAGGATTTGATCCTGCGATGCGAGGATATCTGTTGTAACGATGTCCCGAAGCCTCTCATTACTACCGCCTGCGACAAACCGGGGGATCATGTCGCGGGATGTGATTATTACCAGGCGCGTCATAAGGACTTTGTTGTCCGGCACAGCTGCTGTGAGCCACCGAAAGAGCCGCCGGACTACTATCTGAGCGAATGAGTCTTTCCCGGCCTGATTCATGGACAGCTCCGATGAGTCCTTACCAGGGGATTTCAAATGAGACAGTTTAAGTGGCGCAAGATCGAGGAGCTGCAAAACGAGATACTTGCCCTCGAGTTCCGTGATTGCAAACATGGATGGCGTTCCGAAGTGGAGCTGCCGGTGCCGGGAACCACTCGCTCCACAACCTGGTATGAGGGATCGACGACCTTTATCAAGGAAACCAGGGATGGCGGGGAAAATTGGGCGTCGATACATGCCGGTGGCGATTTGTTCGAACGGCTGAGATACCAGGAATCGAATGGGAGCCTCTGGGCGATAAGAGTCGCGCATGATTCGGCAGGCGGGAAGCTATCGCTCGCTTTCTCACTCGCCGTCAGTGATGATGGTGGGCGACGGTGGCGTAAATACTGTGCCTTGCCTCATGGTACGGAGGATTTTTTATTTCTCGATGGCCGCAAGGGCTATGCCTGGACGGTGGGAACCATTTATGCAACATCCGATTCCGGGGAGCACTGGCACAAGCTGTCCAAGACGGAGATATCCGCGGCCATAAAGGCACGCATGGAGCGTGTCGGAGTAGACGATACCTTCTATTTTATCCGCTCCGGCCAGGTGTTCGGTATCAACCCATGGATAGGAACGGAAACCACCATCCCGCTGCCCGATGATTTCGAGCCACGAATGTTGTCTGTCTCGAAGGCGCGTAACCGCCTGTTTGTTCTTGGTCGAACCTTCCGGCAGTGGAGGTTATTGGTGCTGGAAGACAATAAGACGATGAGCCTGAGCGATGTGCCTCTGGGCCACGAGTGGTCTCCTGAGGCTCTTGTACAGAGTGATGAGATACTGAACTTGATCGGCTCCCGTATTCTATCTTTCATTACAGAGCGATATTATTTTCTGGTAATGGATAAGCACGGCTGGGACACAGAATCGATATCCGGTAGCACTACTGTCCGGTAAAACCTTCGCCCCACTCACGTAACAGCTTGTAAAGACATGCAAAACCGCGGATTTCGGGGTG
>JAIZWN010000746.1 GCA_020443945.1 Candidatus Thiosymbion ectosymbiont of Robbea hypermnestra
GTTCTCACACCAAGCCACGAAGAATTCTGCCGTGGTCTCGGACGGCTCTTGGCGTTGCCGGCGCCACCGCACCGTCATTGTGGGTGGGACCCCGGAATCCGGCGGCCAGGGACGGCGACCCGAGGCCTCCAATCGAGAGCCGTGTGGTTCCGGGCCTCCGCGGAGAGGGTGCACAAGTTGGACCTCACAGGTTCCGGTGACTTGAGTGGGTAAGGGAGAGGCCGAAGCCACTCCCTTACCCACTCAAATGTCAGGAAACTGGGAGCATCGGCATCCTGCCGGCTCCGCGAGCACGGACCATGAAGGCTAAAGACGGGATGCGCTTCGCTTTCCCGCCCTACGTGGTCTGTAGTATGGGAACGAATATTTCTTTTCTAAAGGAATGGGACACTCGGCACGGCACGGATCGATGGGCTGGTCGGAATGGGTTACTCCTGCTGGGCGCAGCTCAGCCTGCACAGAGTAGGGTTTCTCTGCGTGCTCCGTGTCTCTGTGGTTCGATTATCCCGGTCCACAATCATTCTGCCGGTGGCGGATGGTTGGTCGCCGGGGGCTCCGGATCGAGTCGCAGCTCCTTGATTTTGCGGGTCAGGGTGTTCCGGCCCCAACCCAGCAGGCGCGCGGCTTCCTGGCGCCGGCCGCCGGTGTGTTCCAGGGCCGTTTCGATGAGGGTCCGCTCGAACAGGGGAAGCGCCCCGTCCACCAGGGCCGTTCGGCCCCGCCGGAGTTCCTGGCGGACCCAGTGGCGCAGGGCGGTCTGCCAGGGATCGTCCGCCGTCCCCTCCATTCCCTCGGTCCCCGTGTCTACCGGAGGGTGTCGCGAAAGCCCATCCGCGGGCTTTTGCGACTGCGACGCGGAGTCGGAATATTGCGAGGTCCCGATGCCGCTCCGTTCGACGGTTGGTAGCCGTTGAACGGGGCGATGCCCCCCGGCATCGTCGGGGGCGTCGCCTTCCGCGATATTTTCCGCCAGCTCGGGGGGCAGGTCTTCCGTGTGGATTTCCTTGCCGGGGGCCATGACCGTCAACCAGCGCGCGGTGTTTTCGAGCTGGCGCACATTGCCCGGCCATGCAAGGCACGCGAGCCTTTCCAGGGCGCTCGGCAGCAGGACTTTGGGCTCGCATGCCAGCTCGGCGGCGGCGCGGGCCAGGAAATGCCGCATCAGCAGCGGGATGTCCTCGGGGCGTTCGCGCAGTGCCGGCAGCCGGATACGGATGACGTTCAGGCGGTGGAACAGATCGTCGCGAAAGAGTCCGCGTTGGACATGGCGCGCGAGATCCTGGTGCGTAGCGGCGATGATCCGCACATCGACCTTGACCGGGGAGGAGCCGCCGACGCGGTAGAATTCGCCGTCCGCGAGGACCCGCAGTAGTCTCGTTTGCAGCTCCGGGGGCATATCGCCGATCTCGTCCAGAAACAGGGTGCCGCCGTCCGCCTGCCCGAAGCGTCCCTCGCGCTTGCCCTGGGCGCCGGTGAAGGCGCCGCGCTCGTGGCCGAACAGCTCGGATTCCAGGAGATCCCGGGGAATCGCCGCCATATTCAACGCGATGAAGGGCTTGCCGGACCGCGGACTGTGGCGGTGCAAGGCCCGCGCGACCAGCTCCTTGCCGGTCCCGGATTCGCCGTTGATCAGCACGGTGGCGTGGGAGCGCGCCAGCCGCCCGATGGCGCGAAATACCGCCTGCATGGCCGGGGCCTCGCCCAGGATGTCCGGCATGGCATCGAGGGGCCTGGCGTCCGGCTCTCCGGCATCATCGGGAGGGTGGCGACGGCAGGCGCGGCGGATCCGATCCACCACCTCATCGAGGTCGAAGGGTTTGGGCAGATACTCGAAGGCCCCGCCATCGAAGGCGGAGACGGCGCTGTCGAGGTCGGAATGCGCCGTCATAATGATGACCGGCAGGTCGGGATACCCGGCCGTCAGTCGTTGCAACAGGTCCAGACCATCGATACCGGGCATCCGAATGTCCGAGAGAATGACATCCGGCTGCTCGCGCCGGAGGGATTCCAGGACACCGACGCCGCTCGAAAGGCTTGTCACCGCCATGCCCGCCTTGCTCAGGGCCCGCTCTAACACCCAACGGATCGATTCGTCGTCGTCGATCACCCAGACGCTCGGTTGCCTACTCATGGGACGTTTCCAGGGGTAGATAGACAAAGAAGCGGGTCCTGCCGGGGCGGCTTTCGTATTCGATCAATCCACCGTGCTGGTTGATCAGCTCCTGCGCGATCGGTAACCCCAGCCCCGTCCCGCCCGGATGTCCCGACACCATGGGGAGGAAGATCCGCTCCTGCAGCTCGGGGGCGACCCCCGCGCCGTTATCGATCACCTCCACGCGCATGGCCAGGCGATGAGATTGATTGCCGAGCGTGAACTGGCGCAGCACCCGGGTCCGCAGCTCGACCCGGCCGGTCGGCCCGGACGCGGCGACCGCGTTGCGGGCGAGATTGAGCACGGCCTGGATCAGGCGGTCGGGATCCGCGCTGAAATCCGGGATGCTGGGATCATAGTCGCGGGCGATCACCGGTCCCTCGGGATGCTCCGCCGACAGGAGTCGGCACACATGTTCCAGGATCTGATGGATATTGACCCGCTCCTTCCTGGGCAACAGGTTCGGACCCAGCATCCGATCCAGCAGCTTCCGCAACCGGTCCACCTCGTCGATGATGATGCGCGTGTACTCGCGGCACGACTCGTCCGTCAGCTCCTGCTCCAGCAGCTGGGCGGCCCCGCGCAGACCGCCCAGCGGATTCCTGATCTCGTGGGCCAGACCCCGGAGCAGGGCCTGGGTCGCCTGGTGTTGCGCGATCAGATGCTCCTCGCGGACGATACGCAGATGACGATCCACCTGGCACAGCTCGACCAGAACCTCGGCCGGCGCATCCGCGTGGTGCAAGGGCAAAATCGTACAGCTGACCTGGATGGTACGATCATTGGGCAGCGGGATCGACACCTCCCGCTCCGTAACGGGACGGCGAGTCGTCAGGGCCTCGCGCAGCCGCCGTTCCAGCGGGCATCCGGACCAGGGTATCAGGGCCCCGATCGGTTGCCCGAGCATATGCCGGGCGCTGACCTGAAGCAACATCTCCCCCGCCGGATTGATATAGAGCGGACACAGGTCGCCGTCGAACAACAGTACCGCGGTGACCAGATTATCCAGCACCCGCCGCCCGAGAAGATCGGACTGTAGATTATCGGCAATCATGCCTATGATCGGCTATGGGTAATGTCAGTATCACCGGAATCCGGGAGCCCTCATCATGTGCACAGCGACAAGCAAACTGACGAAAGAACATCAGGCCACCATACCCGAGCCGGTACGACGTCTGCTCCATCTAGAAGCCGGTGACGCAATCGCCTTCGACATCGAGAACAAAGCCGTTCATCTTCGCAAGGTCCGACACTTGGATCCCACCTTTACTCAAGGCCTGGAAGGCACCCTGAACGAGTGGGCGTCGGAGGCCGATGAGGAGGCCTATCGTGACCTTTGAGGCCTTCTGTGTAGTTGTGGTGCCCTTCCCCTTTACGGACCGTTCCACCACGAAACGCAGGCCCGCTCTGATACTGTCCGATGCCAAGACCTTCAACGGGCGAATCGAGCAGTCGGTGCTGGCGATGATCACCAGCGCCAGGCATTCCGTCTGGCCGTTGGATGTGAAGATCGAAGATCTGAATTCGGCGGGTCTACCCTCCGCCTCCGTAGTGCGTATGAAACTATTTACGCTGGATCATAAATTAGTGATCCGCAAGGCCGGGACATTGGCACACAATGACCGTAAACGTGTAATCGCCGCGCTTCGGCAGTTGTTCGATCTGACGGGGTAATGGTCGATATCAGCGTTCAAATCATATTCCTCGATAGTTGGAATAGGATGTCCTGATTTCGATCCAACCGGAATCCAATCCGCCTGGCCGTCGGCTGTGGAGATCTGAGGATCCGGGGTGGTCAGGAGCTGCTTGAGCGCCCGTAGAGCCGGGCCAGGTGCCGTATACGGTCGATGAGCTCGGGGTCCGTCTGGTCCCAGGAGAAGCGCCAGCGCCAGTTGCCCTCGCTGGTGCCCGGCAGGTTCATGCGGTGGGTGCCGTCGAGGCCCAGGATGTCCTGCATGGGCAGGATCGCCAGGCGGGCGCGCGAGCCCAGGGCGCAACGGATCAGCGGCCAGGGCATGGCCTCCGCCGGATATCCCAGGTAGTCGTCGACATAGCTCCGGGTCTTAGCGTCCAGGGATTGATACCAACCGAGGGTGGTGTCGTTGTCGTGGGTGCCGGTGTAGACCAGGGAGTCTTCGTCGTGGTGGAAGGGCAGGTAGGCGTTGTCGGTCTCGCCGGAGAAGGCGAACTGGAGTACCTTCATGCCCGGCAGGCGAAACTTTTTGCGCAGGGCCTCCACCTCCGGGGTGATGACGCCCAGGTCTTCCGCGACCAGGGGCAGTCGGCCGAACTGCCGGAGCAGGCCCTCGAACAGCTCGTCGCCCAGGGCCTTGATCCAGCGCCCGTTGATGGCGAATTCCTCTTCCGCCGGGATCTCCCAGCAGGATTCGAACCCCCTGAAGTGGTCGATGCGCACCAGGTCGAACAGGCGGATCTGGGTGCGGATGCGGTCCAGCCAGAAGCGGAAACCATCGGCCTGCATCCGGTCCCAGCGATAGAGGGGATTGCCCCAGCGCTGGCCGGTGGCGGAGAAATAGTCCGGCGGCACCCCGGCCACGACGCGCGGGCTGCCATCTTCGCGCATGTCGAAATCCTGGGGGCGGGCCCACACCTCGGCGCTGTCGTGGGCCACGAAGATGGGCATGTCGCCGAAGAGCTCGATGCCGGCCGCGTTGGCGTGTCCGCGCAGGAGCTGCCATTGGCCGAAGAACAGGGACTGCTCGAAGCGGATGTAGGCGAGGTTGTCCGCCAGGCGCCGCCGGGCCTGCTCCAAAGCGGTGGGGTCACGGCGGCGCAGGGGGGCAGGCCACTCCCACCAGGGGGTCGCCCGCTCCTCACGCAGGGCCCGGAACAGGGCGTAGTTGTCCAGCCAGTAGTGGTTCTCCGTCTCGAAATCGGCCAACGCCTGGCGGTCCGCGGCCGTAGCGCGATTGCGAAACCCCTTCCAGGCGCGGCGCAGGGATTCCTCGTTGTCGGCCGCGTCTTTGGGGAGGGCCGGCAGCCAGCCCCGCTCCAGCAGGGGTTCGAGCGCGATGAGCCGCGGATTCCCGGCGTGCACCGAGCGGGTCTGATACGGCGAGCCGTCCGCCTGGGGGGGACCGACCGGCAACATCTGCCACACGGACAGGCCGCAGTCGGCGAGGAAGTTCACGAAGCGGTGGGCCTGGGGACCGAGCGTGCCACAGGGACCCGGCCCCGGCAGGGAGGTCAGGTGCAGGATAATTCCGGCGCGCCGCCGGGCCAGGCAATCGGTGGGGGTCTGTTCCGGGTTCATCATTTGGATTCAACGCGCATGATCGACTATCCATCCCAAGATCCGAGGGCGTTACCGGCGTCACCTTGTCCGACCGGTGACTCGCCGGGTATCCATCCGGCTGCAAGGCGCCCTGCAAACCACCTATCATAGCATTTCCGCCCCCTTTTTTATCCGTCAATGAACGCTGGGAAACGCATATGGAATTTGCCCTGAGTTGGCGGCCATTGCCTGTGTGGAAATGGTGCGGGCATCAGGCGTTGCCAATTCCGGTGTCCCAGCCGGAATGGCGGCTGGTAGGATGGGCAAAGCAAGCGCCCGGCAGGATGGTACTAGGTTCCGGTCATGCCGAGGGGATTTCCGCATTACGGCGGTTTGTTGGATGTATGAAGCGCCGCGTGCCCATCGAATCCGGCTTTATGTCCTTTGTGCCGTTTCGATGGGCACGCTTCGCTCCGTGCATCCGGCAGGGAACCCCGGCCTGAATGACTCTGGGCGGTGACCGGGGCTTCGGATCAGAGAATAGGCACGCTCTGCTTTGCCCATCCTACTAGAATTCCTTCACAGTCTCATCTACGCGGGTTTCTTTGAGACGTATAAAGAATATAAATCATACTTGTCTTTAAAGGGTTTTTTTATATCGATGAAGCCGTTTTTACGCATATTCTCCACGTGGAAATCTTCGTCTTCAGGCAGATCATAATCTCTTACATGGTTTATAAGGGCATTCATTTCATTGGCGTCGAGTTGCCTGAAATGCTCGCGTATGGTACGATACGTTCTTGTCTTGCAGTCACTTTGGGATTCTCCCGAATTTACCTCGGCATCATAAAACATAAAGGTGCCGCGAGCGGACAGGAGATTGGAAACAAGAGCAAAGAATTCTTCCTTGTTCTCTCTCTTCAAGTGGTGCAACGAATAGCCGGAAATGATCACATCGAAATCCCCCGACAATCTTCCCATCTCAGCGAAAAAATCACCATGGATATGCCTTGCGATTCCTTTATGGCTGGTTAGGTTTTGTTCGGAGAATCGAATCGCATCGTTAGCGGTATCTATACCTAAGTATCTGAAGTTTTTTTCTTTATCGACACTACAAGCCAGGACATGAGAATCGCCACATCCCAAATCGAGGATAGAGATATCCTCCAAGTCATACAGCTCTTGCCTGATGACATCGATGATTTGTGCATGAGACATGTAATTATATTTGATGACTTTACGATAGCTGTTCCATTGCTCGAAAAATGTCGATTCTCCGGAACCTGCCTGACCACTCATATTGAAAACTCTCATCATGAAGCCTACTATTCACAAATAGCGTATCATCGGTAAGGGATTTCGGCAACGGGAACGACGACCAGGGCGCACGGGAATCGCCATAGCGGCGCGTCGTGCGAATCATGAATACCAAAAATCGGTGGAGGGGGTTCCATGTCTCGCCGAGTAGGCTTCATTACCCGGTTCGCTCTGATGGCGGCCGCGCTTACCATGGGTTCCGTCCAGGCCGAGGAGCCGTCGTCGATCCACCAGGTGGGCCCCGAGGCGTGCCAGCAGTGCCATGAGGAGGTCTATACTCAGTGGAAGGGCTCCATGCACGCGAACAGCTCGGCCCTGAAAGACCCGATCCACGGCGCCTTTTACCGTAATCTGGTGGGCGACCCTACTCGGGAGGGGGTGAAGCAGGACGGTAAGTTCCCGGTCTGTCTCAAGTGCCACGCCCCGGTGGCCGCTATCGACAAAAAGACCAAGCTCGATGCCACGCCGGCCTACGCCAATGGGATCTCCTGCGTTACCTGCCATTCCTTCGCGGCCTTCAAGGGCGCCGATTCCGCCGCGGGCAAGCCGCTTTACGGCATCGATGCCTATGAGATCGACGCCCAGGGCCTCTATGGTCCCGGCGGCGACACCTATACCACTGAGCGCACGCCGGAGGACGCCGCCTGGCCCACCCCTATCCATCATCCGATGCCCCTGACCGGCAATCGGGCGGCCCTGTTCAAGAGCAACGACATTTGCATGGGCTGCCACGAGAAGCGCAGCAATACACATGGAACGCCGCTGTGCCGCACCGGCGAGGAGTACCGCTCCAAGGATAGCTTCATCGCCTGCCAGGCCTGTCATATGCCGGTGGTAACCGTGCCCAGGCTCGCTCAGGGTCGGGTGGTTCCCGGCGAGTTCGTGTCCGTCGCCGACCATCGTATGGCCGGCGGCCACGACGGCAAGATGATTACCCGCGGTCTTATTATGGAGATGACCACGGAACAGGCGGGCGATTCGCTCCGGGTCACCATCAGCCTGCGCAACCTCTTGCCCCATGCCTATCCCACGGGCGCGCCCTTCCGAAACTTCTTTGTCAAGCTGGCCGCCTACGACCAGGACGGCAAGGAGCTGTGGAAAAACTACCGGGTCCATCCGATCAAGGACGACCCCAAGGCGGCCTTCTGGTATGCCTTGGGTGACGAGGCCGGCAAGCCGACCCTGCCCCCCAAGGCCACACAGGTCCTAGCCGATTCCCGCCTGGCTCCCAACGAGACCCGCACCCTGGAATACGAGATTCCGCTCTCCGCGGATACCGCTATTGTCCGTGCCGAGGCCCTCTATGACCTGATGCTGCCGCCGCTCAAGGCGAAGATGAAGGACAAGCTGCCGCCGGAGCTGCTGACGCCCAAGCTGGCGGCCTCCGCCGAGGTGCGGCTGTAAAGACCTCTCCTCGGCCCCCGTTCCGGGCCGGCGCGCATGATTCGGTCAGTCGGTCGCTCGGGCCTCGCGGGGCTCCGAGGCGCGGAAGCCGGCCTTCTCCACGGCCCGGATCAGGTCAGTGGCGTCCAGGTGATCGCCGCGTATCCGCACCAATCCCGAAGGCAGGTCCGGCGTCGCCTCGCTGACGGTTGCGAGGCTCTCCAGGGATTTTTTCACGCTGGCTACGCAGTGTTGGCAGGACATCCCCTCCACCCGGAGCAGCAGGCCCGTTCCCCGCGTCGCCTCACGCCGTACCGGGAGCATCGCCTTGAGGCGCAGCCCCAGCAGGTAGGCGAGCAACCCGCTCAGCACCAGGGCGGAGCCGACCGCGATGTAGTGTGGGCCGTGCCCACCGAAAATTTGCCCGCCGAGGCCGTGTCCATCGGCGGGCGCGGCCCACCCTGCCTTCTGCACGCCTTGCAGCAATGAGTCGAAGCCGAGCCCCAGCAGGACACTCATCAGGATCACGGTCCCGAGATAGATCCCCAGGACGCGGGTCCCCAGCACCCGATAGATGGCGCCCAGGGTGGCGACATTCGTGGCCGGTCCGGCCATCAGGAAGACCAGGGCCGTACCCGCCGGCATCCCGGCGGCGATGAGGGAAGCGGCAATCGGTACCGACCCGGTGGTGCAGACATAGAGGGGTATCGATAAGGCCAACACCAACAGCATACCGCCGAGGCCCTGGGTCCAGGTCCGGTCGGCCAGGTAATCGGTCGGGATCAGGGTAGTAATCAGCGCCGCTACCAGCACCCCCGCCAGGACCCACAGATCGATCGCCGCCAACAGCTCGAACACACTGTAGCGCAGGGCGCCCTTGAACCCTCCCGCGCTCGGCTCGGTGGCGGTTGCAACGGGCGCGTGGCGAGGGGTATCGTCGGGCGCGGTAAAGCGGTTGACCAGGGCGCCGCCGAGCAGACCCGTCACGAAGGCCGCCACCGGCTTGAACAGGGCGAACGGCCAGCCGAGAAAGGAGGCGCTGACCAGGAGGGAGTCCACGCCGGTCTGGGGCGTGCTGATGAGGAAGGCGGTGGTCGCGCCCTTGGAGGCCCCCTGGTCACGCAGGCCCAGCGCGGTGGGGATGACCCCGCAGGAACACAGGGGCAATGGAACGCCGATCAGGGAGGCCCTGGCGGCGCTACGCAGGTCGGGGCGGTTGAGCCCCCGATGCACCATTTCCCGGGGCAGGTACAGATGCACCAGGCCGGCGACGAAGAGCCCGAGCAACAACGAGGGCGAGAGCTCCAGCATGACCTGCCACAGCTGGTGGAGAAAGGTCTCGAACCACATGGTTTCCCCCTGTGAGCGCGCACCGGTGCGCCCCGGTCGGTGGGCGGCGGCTTGCCAAAACGGCCCCTGACACCATATTGTTGGGGAAGTTATCGGCGGTCACAAGCGCCTACCCGGCTTATTGCAGGGAATTCCCGTAGGATGGGCAGTGAGCGAAGCGAACCGCATCGATGGAAATCGCATATTCACTTCGCGTCTTGAAAAATTGCCAGGAAGCAATTTTTCAAGGTCCCCTCTAAAAAAGAACAGGTAATGCCATGAGTTTCAATGTCCGCACGCAGCCCGGCGATCACACCTTCGAGGTCGCGGCCGACGAGAACCTGCTCGCGGCCGCGTTGCGCCAGGGAGTCGGCCTGCCCTACGGTTGCCGCAACGGTCAATGCGGCTCCTGCGCTACCGAGCTGCTGGCGGGCACCGTCGATTATCCGGAAGGCGCGCCGGCGGCGCTCCCGGGCCAGGGTCCCGATACCTGTCTGACCTGTCAGGCAATCCCCCGCACCGATCTCACCCTCGGGGTGCAGGAGGTCACCACCGCCACCCAGATCGAGGTACGCACCCTCCCGTGCCGGGTTGTCGGCAAGGAACCGCTGAACCACGATGTGATCCGGCTCTACCTCAAGCTGCCGGACAACCAGCGACTCCAATTCTTTGCCGGGCAGTATCTGGACTTCATCCTGCGCGACGGGCGCAAGCGCGCCTTCTCCATCGCCAACGCGCCCCACGACGACGAGCGCATCGAGCTGCACGTGCGCCACGTCCCCGGCGGCGAGTTCACCGATTACGTCTTCGCCAGCCTGCGGGAAAAGACCATCCTGCGCATCCAGGCGCCCCTAGGGACCTTTACCCTGCGCGAGGACTCCCGACGCCCGCTCATCTTCATGGGCGGAGGAACCGGCTTCGCGCCCATCAAGGGTATCCTCGAACACGCCTTCCATCTCGGCGTCGAACGCCCCATGCACCTCTACTGGGGGGTACGCGCCGAGCGCGACCTTTACCTGCCGGACCTGCCCGAGCAATGGGCGCGGGCGCACCCGAACCTCACCTACTCCCCGGTGCTGTCCGAGCCGGACCCGGACTGGACGGGGCGGACCGGCCTCGTCCATGAGGCGGTCATTGCCGACCACCCGGACCTGAGCGGCTTCGACATCTACATGAGCGGACCGCCGGTCATGGTCGACGCGGGCCGGGAGGCCTTCGCCGCGCACGGATCGACCATGGACCACATGTTCTCCGACGCCTTCGAATACGCCGCCGACAGCCCCTAGCTCGGCACAATTCGGGGGACCTCGAAAAATTGCTTCCCCGCAAGCGAAATAGCCTACTGATACCCCACTTCACCTTATTCTGCATCGGCCAAAAGCCTGTTCCGGTGATTATCATCCGGTTACTCTTCTCTGGCTCCCACGCTCCAGCGTGGGAGCAATTCCAGACGCTCCAGCGTCCTGAAATCCTGGCCGCTGGAGCGG
>JAIZWN010000747.1 GCA_020443945.1 Candidatus Thiosymbion ectosymbiont of Robbea hypermnestra
ATCCCTGGCACCTGGATTCCGGCAATCCCTGCCGGAATGGCGGCCAACAGGCGCCTTACCCATGACCCACGACCCCTTTGTGGCTTGGTGTCTTTGTGTGAGAATTGAGAACATTCCTTAGTGTAACCTCGCCTTGGCGCGTTCGGGGGGCTCCCTGCGGGCGCGACGCAAGCTACCATCCGCGTCGTTGCGCGCTCGAAAGAGGGCTGGCTATTTCCGCACTCGCGCGCCTCGCATCCGGCCGCTTCTCGCCGCGCTGAGAACGCAAAATAAGGTGAAATGGGGTGCTGGCCTTGATCGTAATACCCTCACGGCTATTGGAACAACCCGGAAAGGTCCAGGCTGAGGCCGGGGAGTCCCGGTAACCCGAGCGGGTGGCGAAGATCCGCCGTCTCCGTTACCCGATAGCCATGCGCCATCGGTTCCGAGAACAGCAGGAGCCGTTCGTTCGGCAGGTCTACCAACCAAACCGCCGGGATCCGGTGGCGGGCGTAGAGAGGCAGCTTGACCCGGCGATCATAGTGCAGGCTCGATTCGGCAACCTCCACCAGCAGCAGCACGTCCTCCGGCGTCGGGTGCGCTTCTGCGTAAAAATCACTCCGGGGACGCAGCAGGGCAATGTCGGGCTGCGGCTCCGAGAAACTGCCGAGCACGAGCGGGTTTTGCGTCGAGACGATGCCCCGCGCTACGACGGCCTGCATCAGCAGGGTTTGCAGTCTGTTGACGGTGCCCGCGTGCAGGCTGCCGATCGGTGACATCTCGATGATCTCTCCCTCGATCAGCTCTACCCGGTCGTCTTCGTGGAAGATCCCGGTCTCCCCCATGACGCGATACTGGTCGCCGGTAAAGCGATGGTGTTCGAGCAGGTCTTCCGCGTTGATTGCCATGGGCGGACTCCGTGCCTTCAAGGCATCGAAATACCGAAGTTCGGTCGAAACGATAGCCGGGGAGGCCGAATCCCGCAAGCCAATCCACTCAGTCCTGGGTCATGAGGGCGATGTGGGCGTTTTGGATTGCCAGGTCGCTGCCACCCAGGGGGACCAGGGTCAGCGTCGGGCTATGTCCCGTGTCGATGAGTTGCTCGGCCTGACGGGTAATCTCCAGGATCACGTTGTCCCTGCCCCCGGTGAGGGGCCTGCTCACCCGACCCAGATAGGTAGGGGGTTCCTCGGCCGTCGCCTCCCCGGCATCCGGCTGGTTCAGATAGACCTTGAAGTCCAGCCGCCCCCGCCGACCATCACTGGTCTCGATGTCCAGCAGGCGCAGAAAGGCCTGGACCAGGTGCTTTTCCTTGTAGGGGGCATTGCCCTGGAATAAATCCCCGTCCCGCTCCAGAACCAGGGGGCCGTCCTCGCCCCGGAGCGTTATGGGCCGATCGGTTTCCGCGGCCACGGGCCGGAAGTGGATATTGTAGAGGCTGGCCCTTTGCTCGCCGCGCAGGTCGAGCTGCATCCGATCCGCCGCGTCACGCCCCTCGAACCCCTGGCCCAGCACCAGACCCATCTTGGTCAGAGCGGCCTCCGGGGTGAGATCCAGGCCACCGACGACCCCGGCGGCGAGCAGCCCGGCGCTGGTCCGGTACCGGCCCTGGGCCACTTCCCCTTGCAGGCACTGGGTGACATTGACCATCAGCAATCCCTTCTCCCGCACTCCGTATTTGATGGCGGCGAGAAATTCCGGGTCGGTCGGCGCGTTGCCGGCGCCGAAGGTCTTGAGGACCACGCCCTTGAGACCGGGCGTATCGAAGAGGGTGCGCAGAACCGCCGGCTTGATGCCGGGGAAGAGCTCCAGGACCAGGAGGTCGGTCTCTGAAGCCATGGACACGGCAAACCTGGCCGATTTCCCGGGGGGCCGGCGGACGAGGGCGCGGTTCACCTCGATACGCCCCCCGGCCCGACCCAGGGGCGGCAGATTGGGGGAGGCGAAGCCCTCATAGCCATCGGCGTTCACCTTACGCACCCGGCAGCCGCGGAAGAGCTGGTGGTGGAACAGGACGCCGACCTCCGGGATTACCGGGTGACCCAGGGTGCGGGCGGCGGCGAACTCGATGGCGGTAACCAGGTTTTGCACCGCGTCCGAGCGGGTCTCGCCGATGGGGCGCTGGGAACCGGTGATGACCACCGGCTTGGCCAGGTTCTCCAGCATAAAGGCCAGGCAGGAGCTGGTATAAGCCAGGGTGTCCGTGCCATGGAGGATGACAAAACCCTCATAGTCGTCATAGTGCGCCCCGATCAGGCGGGCCAGTTCCCGCCAATCCCGCGTCCCGAGATCGGCGGAATCGAGGGGTTTTTCGAGCGAGACGGCCTCGAGCCGAACCGCCCTCCCCCCTGAGATGATCCGCTTGTCCCTCGGCAGATAGCCGGGCAGTGACGCCAGGATCTGGTCCAGACCGCCGGGTATCAGGGGGCTCAGGGGGTCCCGCGGGTCCGCGCGGACCGTGCCGATGGTGCCTCCCGTGTAGATCAGCAGGACACCGGCGTCATGGGTCGTGGCTGCCATCCGACAATCACCTCTCGCGGATCAATCACGTATGCGCCTGTCCGTCTTGCAACCGCGCGTCGAGCCTTGCCAGCAGCGCCCGTGCATCCGCGTGGAATCCATCGATGATCTCCAGCACGGAATCCGCCTTTTCGCCGCTGTAATCGTGCGCGATGGCTTGCCGGGCCTGGGCGTAGACCAGCCACTTTTCGGGATCGAGCAAGCCCAGCTCGCCCATCAGGCGCACCGTGGGTTTCGGCCCGATTTCCTTCGCGTAACCCTAGTGCCCCGTTTCACCTTATTTTTCGCTCTCAGCGCGGCGAGAAGTGGCCAGCCGCGAGGCGCGTGAGCGCAG
>JAIZWN010000748.1 GCA_020443945.1 Candidatus Thiosymbion ectosymbiont of Robbea hypermnestra
TGGCCTGTTTTTTCCAGGTGCTGATTTGGACCGGGTGAACCTGGTAGTGACTCGCTAGCTCGCTCGCTGTTTTCATCCCTTGGATAGCCGCAAGGGAAACTTTGGCCTTGAATTCCGGGGTGTGGAGCTTGCGTTTGCTGGGCATGGTTGAGTCCTCTGCATTGTGGTTGCGCCCTTCGCAGCTCTTAACTTAGCAACCTGTCCAATTTTTGGGGTCCACTTCA
>JAIZWN010000749.1 GCA_020443945.1 Candidatus Thiosymbion ectosymbiont of Robbea hypermnestra
GCGGTGACCCACCGACCAGTGTATGGGTTTGCTGCATTTGATTTTCGGGGGATTCGGTTAATTGAGAACGCCCCCTAATACGTGTCACCCTATGGCGCAAGCGCAGGACAACAAAATGGGGACCTTGAAGGATTGCACGGCAGCAATTTTTCAAGGTCCCCAAATAAAAAATCCTGAAAATCTAAGAAAATCCTGTTAATCCTGTACGATTGGAAGACCGCACGAACCACGCAGAATGGCTCGACCTGTCAG
>JAIZWN010000750.1 GCA_020443945.1 Candidatus Thiosymbion ectosymbiont of Robbea hypermnestra
CGAGACCACGGCAGAATTCGTCGTGGCTTGGTGTGAGAACACTGAAGGCGGTGACCCACCGACAAGTGTATGGGTTTGCTGCATTTGATTTTCGGAGGATATCGGTTAATTGAGAACGCCCTCTTAAGGTTCAGCCGGGTAATCGTTCAGGGACCCCCACGGCTGTTGCCATCCCTGGCCCTGAGAACGCAAAATAAGGTGAAATGGGGTAGTGGGGACCTTGAATTTTTCAAGGTGCCTCCTATCTGGTCTTCACCAATGGCGTAGCGCCCGGTCGGATACCCGGGGTTGCGCCATGACTCCCACCACGCCACACGGACGCAAACCACAGGGATGCCGCTGAAACACCCGACCCCATGGCTATACCGGGGACGCCCCGCATCACTCGGAGGGTGTCGCAAGAGTCCATCCCTGGGCGTTTGCGGCGCGGAAACGGAATATGAGGATTTTCCGTTTCCTTCCTGTTCAATCGCTGGCCGCGGTCGAACAGGGCGGTCTGACTCCGGATCGCGTCGGGCGTCGTCTGTTGCGACACCCTCACTCGTCGGGCGGCGTTTCTTCGCGGCCGGTGTCTTTCCCCGGTGAACCACTCCGATTCCAGTTACGACAAGCGGCTGACGAGGCTGGCGCGCGCGCCCCTCGGGGGTTGCCTGCAAGACAATCTCATCGGGCTGGAGAAGGAGGGTCTGCGGGTGTCCCCGAGGGGGACCATCGCCGCCACGCCCCACCCCGCCGCGTTCGGCTCGGCGCTGACCCATCCCTATCTCACGACGGATTTTTCCGAGGCCCTGCTCGAGACCATCACGCCGGCCCTGAGCACCCGGCGGGAGGTTCTCGCCTTTCTGGATGCCCTCCATGTTTTCGTCCACCGCCACCTGGGCGACGAGCTTCTCTGGGCCACGAGTATGCCCTGCCTGCTGGCGACCACGGACCCGATTCCGCTGGCGAGATACGGCGCCTCCAATGCCGCGCGCATGAAGACGGTGTACCGGCGTGGATTGGGCCACCGTTACGGACGCCCGATGCTGGCGATCGCCGGGGTTCACTATAATTTTTCGTTCTCCGATGATTTCTGGCGGCTGTATCGGGAGCTGGAAGGTTGCAATACGGAACTAGGCGCGTTCCGTTCCGATGCCTATATGGCGGCGATCCGCAATCTCCAGCGGTTCGGCTGGCTCATTCCCTATCTCTTCGGCGCCTCCCCGGCGGTCTGCAAGACCTTCGTGCAGGGCCGGAGCACGGATCTCGAGGCGTTCGACCGGAACACCTATTATTACCCTTACGCAACCTCCCTGCGGATGGGGGATATCGGCTATCAGAATCCCAAGACCGGTGGTACCGGGATGAAGGCGAGTTACGATAGCCTGGAGGCCTACATTCGCAGTCTCACCTGGGCCATCCAAACCCCCTGGCCCGACTACCAGGCCATCGGCGTCAAGGTCGGCGGGCGCTACGAGCAGCTCAACGCCAATGTGTTGCAGATCGAGAACGAGTACTACAGTACCGTGCGCCCGAAACAGCCCCCCCGGTGGCTGGAGCAGCCGAGTCTGGCCCTGCGCCATCGCGGCATCGGTTACCTGGAGCTGCGTTCCCTGGATGTGAACGCCTTCCATCCCTTAGGGGTAGCCGAGGAAGAACTCTGCTTCCTGGAAACCTTTATGCTCTTTTGTTTCCTGGCGGAGAGCCCCCGCATCCAGGCCGGAGAGCGCAAGGCCATCGACGCGAATCTGCTCGCGGCCGCCCATCGCGGGCGGGACCCGGCGCTGGCGCTGGACCGCAACGGCAGGGGTATTCGCCTGCGCCGATGGGCGGAGGAGCTGCTGGATGCCATGCTCCCGGCCGCGGAGCTGATAGACGGCGGCAGCGGCGGCCCCGGCACCGAGAGCCTGCGGCGGCAGCAGGCGAAGGTCCGGGACCCGGAGCGCACCCCCTCCGCCCGGATGCTGGCGGAGATGCGCACCAACGCGGAGGGCTTTTTCGACTTTGCGCGACGGGTCTCGGGACAGTATCGTGACCACTTCCGCGGCCTGCCGCTCGAGACCGAATACGAGGCCCGGTTCCGGCGCCTGAGCCGGGAGTCCCGGGAGCAACAACGGGAATTGGAGGAAACCGACGATATGAGCTTCGACACCTTTCTCGCACACTACTTCGCCCAGGGCGAATAGGCCCCGGAGACCGAGGGATATGTGGAACGAAAAACTCATCGAACAACTGACGGGTCGCCAGATCGTCAACGACTCGAAGACACCGTCCGGCCGGGTCCATGTGGGCTCCCTGCGCGGCGTACTGATCCACGACGCCATCTACCGGGCGCTGTTGGCCCAGGGCTGCGACGCCCGATACCGCTACGGCATCGACGACTTCGACCCCCTGGACGGGTTGCCCGCGGACGCGGCGCCCCGGCTTCGGGATTACCTGGGGCACCCCCTCTGTACGATTCCGCCGCCGGCAGGTTCCTCCGCCACCGATCTTGCCGACCATTACATCTCGGAATTCCTGGCGATTTTCGATGAGCTCGGCGTCGGCGCCGAAATCTACCGCACCCGCGACCTCTATCGCTCCGGCCGGTTCAATGAGGCCATCGACGCCATCCTGAAAAACGCCGATACCGTCCGCAAGGTCTACGCCGAGGTCAGCAAGGCCATCCGGCCGACCGCCTGGCTGCCGTTTCAGATCATCTGCGAAGGGTGCGGCAAGATCGGCACCACCGAGGTCACGGACTACGACGGCAAGGAGGTCACCTACGAATGCAAGCCGGCGCTGGTTACCTGGGCCACCGGCTGCGGCCACCGCGGCCGGGTCGCACCCTTCGACGGCAACGGCAAGCTGCCCTGGAAGCTCGAATGGGTCGCCAAATGGCATACCCTCGGGGTCACCATCGAAGGCGCCGGCAAGGACCATTGCACCCGGGGCGGCTCCCGGGAGGTAGCCGTCGCCTGCTTTTGCGCCATCTTCGGCGCCAAGCCGCCGTTGAACGTCCCCTACGAATTCTTCCTGGTCGGCGGCGCCAAAATGAGCTCCTCCAAATCCGTGGGGACCTCCGCGCGGGACATGGCGGACCTGCTGCCCCCGGAAATCCTGCGCTTCCTGATGATCCGCACCCCGCCGAAAAAGACCGTAAACTTCTCCACCGACCAGGACTACCTGGTCAAGCTCTATAACGAACACGACCGGCTCGTGGAATCCCACGCCTCGGGACGGGCGACGGCCGAGCAGCAAAAGACCCTGCAAATGATCCAGGTCACCCCCCACTCCACGGCCTACCACCCGGTAGGCTTTCAGCTGCTCACCGCCCTCCTCCAGCTTCCCCACATCGACATCGAGCGGGAAATCGCACGCAGGTCCGGACAACCGCCGAGCGCGGCGGACCAGGACGCCCTGCACAAACGGCTGCGCTCCGCGCGCCATTGGCTGAAGAACTTCGCCGCCGAGGAAGACCGCCTGGTGCTGCAACCACAAATCCCGGACTCCGTAGCCCGGCTGAGCGCCGCGCAACGGGCCTTCCTGTGCCTGCTGGGGAATCGCCTGCCGACCGACCCGGCCACGGAAGACCAGTACCAACGCTTCCTCTTCGATACGGCGCGACTCACCCCCATCGACCACAAACCGGCCTTCCAGGCACTCTATCGGGCGCTTTTCGACCAGGATCAGGGCCCCAAGGGCGGCGCCCTGCTCTCCTATCTGGATGCCGATTTTCTGCTCCGGCGCTTCTCGGAAATCACCTACTCCCTGGACGAATTCTGGCGCGAAACCGGCGTGACGCCGGACGCCTGCATGGCTTGGATCACCGCACAAAAAGCCGCGATCGCCAGGCTGGAATTCGCCCTCTTCCTGAATACCCTGGCGCCCACCGGGCCGGTCCCCGACCCGGCGGGCCGACTCCTGAAAGGCCGCGGCGTCCTGGAGCTCTACGCCAGGCTCGACAACGACCGGGAACACACGCTCCGCGTACTGGCCACGGACTTCGCGGGCGCGGCGCCCGACCCCGCGCGCGAGGCCGAACGCCTCGAAGAATACGGAAAAAACTTCATCCGGGACCTTGCCGAACAATTCCGCCTGAACGCCACGGCCAGGTCACCGCTCCGGATCACCCAGGAGCACGGCTGATACCCCATTTCCCCGTCAATCGTGGATCGCCTACCATTGGAACAGACACTCGACACTGCTTAGAGGCTGTCTAAAAAGGGTCCATAGGCCAAAGTCTGAAGAGGTTGGGCAAAGGCGCGCACGCTTGGCCGGCGAGTGAGCCGACGCCCGATGCCGCGCCGTGCCCAACATCCGGCGGGCCGGTGGATACACCGCCCGCCGGGAACTCTTTCCCTGGAGAAGCAGAATGACCATGGTCGTTGCGACCGAGACACCACCTTTGGTGGCCGATGTTGCCGGTGTATTTCACGTGGGCAAGACGCGCGTGACCCTGGATACCGTCGTCGGAGCCTTTCAGGATGGAGCAACGGCCGAGCCGGACGGAGAGGGGCGTCATCTGCTGCCGTCCGTGGTGCGCTTCGGCGCGGAGGGGCCGATGGTCGGCGAGGCGGCCAAATCCCGCGTAGAGCGGGTAAGAGGCACGCTTCGTGGTCGAGTTGGGCCACTGTAATCGAGTGCCTCGCAACCCGCCGTCGGGCAGGTTGTCACCCGATACGGCGTAGTCCGTTATACTTGCGTCGGGTTGCGACGCATCAATCGCCGAAGCCAACAGGACCACTCACCATAGGCGCGCCTTACCCGACCTACGCGGGCTAACAAGTCAGACAGCGATAGGAGACAAAGAGATGGAGTTTGCAGGATGACAAAAAAGAAAAAGCTTACGGAGACAGCATCAATTGAAAGTGGGGACGAAACCATAGGCCAGACTATTGGTTCTGGCTTTGTGTCGGACTATGTTAGCGGGACGCAAATCCGCGCAACTCCAGAGGAAATTCAGGCGATTCAAGTCTTTGCCCGGCGATTAGTTGAGGATTACGGATATAATAAGTCGCAAATTCAGACTCGGCCACAATACCGTGTGCGTATTCGCCCGTCCGATGAGAAGAAGTCGTATCCAGTTGACATAGCTGTTTTTAACTCGTCTCAAAAGACCGAGGACGAGCTGTTTATGGTAGTGGAGTGCAAGAAAAAAGACCGAAAGGACGGTGAACATCAACTCCGCCTCTATATGGACATGTCTGCCACCGAAATTGGCGTATGGTTTAATGGCGAGGAACATATCTACCTACGTAAGATACATCAAAAGGATGGTAAGCGAACTTACGAGATTCTTCCAAACATTCCCCGTAGGGGACAGCGTATTGAAGACATCGGGCTTTACCGCCGGAAGGATCTCAAGAAGCCATCAAACCTCAAAGCCGTATTCCGAGACCTGCGCAATCACTTAGCGGGAATGACAACGGGGATTACCCGGGACGAAGCGCTCGCTCAGGAGATTATCAATATCTTATTTTGCAAGCTACTTGATGAGCAAGAGACAAATCCAGACGATACTGTGACATTTCGCGCCGGTGTAGGGGAGTCCCACAAGGAGATACAAAATCGCATTAAAGGATTGTTCGATAAGGTCAAAGATGCCGTCTACGGCGATGTGTTCGATCCGAGCGATACAATCAGGCTCAATCCTGATAGTCTCGCATATGTTGTCGGCGAATTGCAGAACTACTCCGTTATGGATGCTGATCGGGACGCGATAGGCGATGCGTTCGAGGTCTTCATAGGTCCCGCTCTTCGTGGATCGGAAGGACAGTTTTTCACTCCCAGAAATCTGGTTGAAATGATGGTAAAGCTCGTGGATCCAAAGCCTGGCGAGAGAATAATGGATCCTGCCTGCGGATCAGGGGGCTTCCTGATCGTTGCCCTATCGCATGTATGGGCTCAGTTGCGTGAAGAGGCGAAGCGAAAGAATTGGTCGGAACGCCAACTTACACGACGCGAAATCGATATCGCCACCGACTGTTTTCGCGGCATTGACAAAGACTCTTTTCTTGCCAAAGTCTGTAAAGCATACATGGCATTGATTGGTGACGGTCGTGGGGGGGTATTTTGCGCAAATACCCTGTCTCCACCCTCGGATTGGCCAATAGAGTTTCAGGGAAAAGCCCGATTTGAGTCTTTCGATGTCATCCTGACAAACCCACCTTTTGGCGTCAAGATTCCAATAAAGGGTGAGCAACTGCTTGCGCAGTATGAACTTGCTCATCATTGGACTCAAGAGGGAGATGGACAATTCAATTGCGGAAGTCTATTAAAGGAAAGTGAATCCCCACAGGTTCTATTCATAGAACGATGCATACAGTTACTTAAGCCGGGCGGGCGGCTCGCTATTGTTTTGCCGGAGGGTATTTTTGGCAACCGGCGAAGTGGCTATATACTTGATTTCTTGCGGGCGCATGGACAGATAGTGGCTATCGTCGATTGTACGCGACGCCTCTTTCAGCCTCATACGGACACCAAGACGAATGTTCTCGTTTTCCGCAAATATGTCGAAGAGGAAAAGCAAGGCACCTCAAACGGTTCGGTTTTCTTTGCTGTTGCAAAGACGTGCGGCCATGACAAACGAGGCTACCCGACAATAAAACCAGATGGAAACCCTGATGATGAAATCAGTTCTATCGCGACAGCATGGATGGCTATCTCTGCGAACCCGCCTACCCGATTGGCCTTCACCAAATCCATGGCGGAATTGGATCCGTATTACCTGGTACCGCGTTACTACTCTCCTGAGATCGAACAGGCATTATGCCGGTTTGCCGAATCCACTAATGCAGACCTCATATCCATTGGATCGCTGATTGAACGAAAAAAACTGCATATTTCCAAGGGACACGAGGTTGGGAGTCGTGCTTATGGCACAGGCGAAATACCATTCATACGTACTTCGGACATCGCCAACATGGAGATCACGCACGATCCGACATTCGGCGTCAGCGAAGCTGTTTATGCAGATTTCGGACCTAAGCAGGGGCTACAACCTTTTGATATTCTGTTTGTGAACGATGGCCGCTACCGAATTGGACAGGTGTGCATGCTCACGGAGTTTGATACACGAATAGTGATCCAGAGTCATTTCCGCGTATTGAGATCAAATGACCCAAGTTATCTTGATCCCTTTTTGCTGCTGTTTCTTTTACGTCATCCTGTTGTGCAATTGCAGATCGAAGCAAAAACATTTATTCAAAGCACAATTGCAACTATTGGTCCACGAATCCGGGAAATCATTCTTCCTATTCCAGGATCTTTAGGGCCATTAACAGAGACCGTTGATCGATTGCGGTATATCGTCACGGAACGGGCTCGGCTTCGCGCAGAAGCAAGGTCTATGGAGGCAAAGAACAGTCTTGATTAGTTGTTGGGTCCCGTAAGATACATCGATATGAAATGAAATAAACCCCTGGTTGACACCGAATGGCACTCTTACAGATATCCGAACCCGGCCAATCCGCCGCCCCCCACCAGCAACGGTTGGCGGCGGGGATCGACCTGGGCACCACCAACTCCCTGGTCGCCGCCGTGCGTAGCGGCGTCGTCGATACCTTGCCGGACGGGGAGGGGCGTCATCTGCTGCCGTCCGTGGTGCGCTTCGGCGCGGAGGGGACGGTGGTCGGCGAGGCGGCCAAGGCCGCGGCCGCCGAGGATCCGCTGAACACCATCGCCTCCGTCAAGCGCCTCATCGGCCGTGGGCTGGCGGATGTGGAGCGCCTGGGCGGCCGCCTGCCGTACAAGTTCGTCCACACGGATGCCGCGGTTCCGCGCCTGCGTACCCGCGCCGGGGATTTCAGTCCGGTGGAGGTCTCGGCGGAGATCCTCCGGGTGCTCGCCGCCAGGGCGGAATCGGCCCTGGGGGGAACATTGTCCGGCGTCGTCATCACGGTCCCCGCCTATTTCGACGAGGCCCAGCGCCAGGCGACTAAGGATGCCGCCCGTCTGGCGGGGCTCGAGGTGTTCCGGCTCCTGAACGAGCCCACGGCCGCGGCGGTGGCCTATGGCCTGGATCGGAACGCGGACGGCATCCACGCCGTCTATGATCTGGGCGGCGGCACCTTCGATATCTCTATCCTGCGCCTGCGACGCGGGGTGTTCGAGGTCCTGGCCACGGGCGGCGATTCCGCCCTCGGCGGCGATGACCTGGACCGCACGGTCGCGCGCTGGATCATGGAGCGGGCGGGCATTGAGGACGATGCCTCCCACGGCATTCTGCGCCGGCTGTTGGGGGATGCCTGCGCCGCCAAGGAGGCCCTGAGCACGGCGGACCGAGCGTCCCTGCGCATCGCGCGGCCCGATGGCGCCCATTGGGCAGGCGAGCTGGATCGGGCGACCTTCGACGCCCTGGCGGATCCGCTCATCACCCGGACCATCACGGCCTGCCGCCGTTGCCTGCGCGATGCCGGGCTGCGACCGGACGCGGTACAGGAGCTGGTCATGGTCGGCGGCTCCACGCGCATGCCCCGAGTACGGGAACGGGTGGGCGAACTCTTCGGCGCCACGCCCCTGGTGGAGTTGGACCCCGACCGGGTGGTCGCCATCGGCGCCGCCCTCCAGGCGAATATCCTGGCCGGCAACCGGGGGGACGAGGATCTGCTGTTGCTGGACGTCATCCCCCTGTCCCTCGGCCTGGAGACCATGGGCGGCCTGGTGGAAAAGATCATCCCCCGCAACACCACCATCCCCGTGGCCCGGGCCCAGGAGTTCACCACCTTCAAGGACGGGCAGACCGCCATGGCCGTGCATGTATTGCAGGGCGAGCGGGAGCTGGTGGCGCACTGCCGTTCCCTGGCCCGCTTCGAGCTGCGCGGAATCCCGCCGATGGTGGCCGGCGCGGCGCGCATCCGGGTCAGCTTCGAGGTCGACGCGGACGGGTTGCTCCAGGTCACCGCCACGGAGCAATCGAGCGGGGTCGAGGCCCAGGTCGAGGTCAAGCCGTCCCACGGGCTCACCGACGGCGAGATCGAGTCCATGCTGCGGGACTCCATGGATCGTGCCGGGGAGGACCTCGCGGCCCGGCGCCTGCGCGAGCGGCGGGTCGAGGCCGAACGCACCCTCGCGGCCCTGCGCGCCGCCCTGGCGAAGGATGGGGAGGCCCTGCTCGACGCCGCCGAGCGCGACCGGGTGGAAGCCGCCCTGTCATGGCTGGAGACCACGGCCGCCGGTACGGACCCGGAGGCAATCCGCACGGCCGTCGAGGCGCTGGAGAAAACCTGTGACTTCTACGTGGAGCGGCGCATGAACCGGAGCATCCGGGCCGCCATGGCGGGACACAAGATCGAGGAATTCGAGTAGCCCATGACCAAGCTCATCTTTCTGCCCCACGAAGAGATCTGCCCCGAGGGCGCCCTGCTCGAGGCCGAGCCCGGCAGCAGCATCTGCGACGCCGCGCTGGCGAACGGCATCGAGCTCGAACACGCCTGCGAGAAATCCTGCGCCTGCACCACCTGCCACGTCATCGTCCGCGAGGGCTTCGACTCCCTGGCGGAGGCGGACGAGACCGAAGAAGACCTGCTCGACAAGGCCTGGGGATTGGAGCCGGAATCCCGCCTGAGCTGCCAGGCCCTGATCGGCGACGAGGACCTGGTGATCGAGATCCCCAAATACACCATCAACATGGTGTCTGAGCAGCACTGAATCGGAGTGCGTAAGATGGGTAAAGCCAGCGCCCGGCAGAATGATTTCAAGTTTCAGTCAAGCCACGGCGGTTTCCAAACCGCGTTGGCTTACTCGGAGGCACTAAGAGACTGTCTAAAAACTCAAGCCATGCCGCGCGGTGCAGGTTAGCCCCGGTCCTACAAGGTTGGCTACGGCCTAAAGCCCCTCGCCCCTGGCGGGAGAGGGGTTGGGGAGAGGGGGAATCAATGGCTTCACTTTGATTCGGAAGAGGAGGATGAATTTGAGTGACGATATCCTTATCCAGGAGGTGCTTTATGGGCTTGAAATGGACCGACACACTCGATATTGCAATCGCGCTCGACGAGGCGCATCCCGACGTGGACCCGCGCTATGTGAACTTCGTAGACCTGCGGGACTGGACCCTGGCCCTCGCAGGGTTCGACGACGATCCCACGCGCTCCGGCGAGAAGATCCTGGAGGCAATCCAGGCCACCTGGATCGAGGAGCGGGAGTAATCGGGTCAAGGAGCAAGGGGTTGCCGATTGTCGACCGCTCGGGACGCCGGGAACGTGGGGCGGAGTGATTTTATCGTCCCCGGCCATACCCGGTATGGGGACATCTCTCTTTGAATCCCGGAAGCAACAAGGTTAAAACGCTACCCCGCACGGTATGATCGGCGTCTTCGGTGGTACTTTCGACCCGATTCACTTCGGCCATCTGCGCCCGGCCCTGGAGCTTCTTCAGGGCTTGCCGTTGCGGGAGATCCGCTTCGTTCCCCTGCGGACCGCCGTACACCGCACCCAACCGGTGGCGACGGCCGCGCAACGTCTCGCCATGGTGCGGGCCGCGGTGGCCGGCCAGCCGGGGTTTGTCGCCGATGACCGTGAGCTCCGGCGCACTGGTGACTCCTATTCCTACGATACCCTGGCGTCCCTGCGGGCGGAGCTGGGTCCGCGGCTTCCCATTTGCCTGTTGACGGGGCGGGATGCCTTCGCGGAGCTCCCTACCTGGTATCGCTGGCGGGATATCGCGGACCTGGCGCACTGGGTGGTCATGCGCCGCCCCGGGGCGGACGCGGCAACGGACCCCGAGCTGCGACACTGGATGGCGCCGCGTCTGGCTACGGACCCGGCGGTATTGCCCCGAACCCCCGGTGGTCGGGTGCTGTTCCGGGACGTGACCCAGCTGGACATCTCGGCAACGGCCATCAGGGCCCGGATCGCGCTAGGCCTGAGTCCGGGTTTTCTGCTCCCTGAAGGCGTGCTGGCCTTCATCGAGCGGGAAGGGTTGTATCGTCCATGAATCCCGCCGGTCGCTACCTGACCACCCGTGAACCCGATGCCTGAAACCCCGAACGCAGAGGAGAACCTATGCAGATCGAGCAGCTGAAACGGCTGGTCCTGAATGCCCTCAGTGATCTGAAGGCCCGTGATGTCTCGGTGATGGATGTGCGCGGCAAGACTACGGTAACCGACTTCATGATCGTAGCCTCCGGCACGTCGGAGCGCCATGTCAAGGCGTTGGCACAGACGGTCGCCTTCCGCGCCAAGGATGTGGGGGAGCCGCCCCTGGGCACCGAGGGGGTACGGGAGGGCGAGTGGGCCCTGGTGGACCTCAATGGTCTGGTGGTCCACATCATGTTACCCAAGGTGCGGGATTTTTATGGCCTGGAACGCCTCTGGTCGGTGCCCGCGCCGGCGGTATCCCAGGCCTGAGCCCGGATGATCCCTGGCGATCCCGTGCCCGAATCCGGGCATTCCCCGAGCCGGCCTCTCCGATCCGCCATCGGCGAGGTGGGCACGGGGGTGGTGTCTTAGCTTTGTGGTTTCCGGCACGAATCCACACGAATCTTTCCCCTTGCCATCCCGCCGGGCGGTGAACGGGGGCGCATTTCTATGCGTTCGCCTTGGCGGATCGTTCCATTCTCGTGCATGTGCCGTCTGCCTGCCCTATGATGGTGCGTTCCTTGCGGTTGCCGGCGGCTTTGGGGTTTTCCGTTGCGACGGGGCATCGCAGGCAGAGGGCGATCCGGTGCCCGGTAGTCGCAAAGGTCGGCTATCGGCGTAGGATTTCTGGCATGATTGCTGCCTCTTTGGGTTTTTCGGTGTAGCGAGAAGCGACCACCGGCGCGGTTGCGCGGGCTTGAAAGAGCGAGGGGGGGTATATTGTGCGCTTGCCTAGTACCCCATTTCACCTTATTTTACATTCTCAGCGCGGCGAGAAGCGGCCAGATGCGAGGCGCGTGAGTGCAGGAATAGCCAGTTCTATTTCGAGCTCGCGCAACGAGGCAGATGGGTAGCTTTAGTCGCGCCCGCAGGGAGCCCCCCAAACGCGCCCAGGCGGCGTTACAGCGCTTGGCAATAGTTGTAGCTATTCCCGGCGCACTGTGCCTTGCCTGGGCGCGTTTGGGGGGCTTAAGAGGATGCAAAATAAGGTGAAATGGGGTACTAGGGAGCGTTCTCAATTGGGTGGTATCTTAGGGGACATTCTCAATTCTCACACAAAGACACCAAGCCACAAAGGGATCGTGGGTCATGGGTAAGGCGCCCGT
>JAIZWN010000751.1 GCA_020443945.1 Candidatus Thiosymbion ectosymbiont of Robbea hypermnestra
CTAAAATCTGTAGGATGGGGCGCGAGACCACGCTAGGCTTTGCCTGTCCTATCATCCTATAGATCACAGCACTACCCCCTCCGTTTTCCGGCCTGGCCTCGATAAAGCCCTCGCGGTTGAGCGCAATGTCGACCGGGAAGCCGTCCCGAGCCACGGACGGCTCCATGCCGATGGCCAGGACCACCAGGTCGTGCGGATCCTCGAAGCGTTTGTAGCCCTCGGTATCCACCCCGTGCACCACCGGGTTGTCGTTCTTGTCGGCCACCACGGCGGCGGGCTTGGACTTGACGAATCTGACCTGCTCGATCTTTTTGACCTTCCGGTAGAAATCCTCGAAGCGGTCGATGGCGCGGATATCGATGTAGTAGACGCAGATCTCGGCGTCCACGCCGTAGGCGTCGCTCACATAGGTGCACTGCTTGAGGGAGGCCATGCAGCAGACGCGCGAGCAGTGCAGCAGATAATTGTGGTCGCGGGAGCCGGCGCATTGGATAAAGGCGACCTTTCTGGCCTCCTTGCCGTCGGAGGGGCGCACCAGCCTGCCGCCGGTGGGACCCAAGGGATCGGCCATGCGCTCAAATTCCACGCTGGTGACGACGTTGGCGATGCGGTCATAGCCATAGGGCTGGATCCTGGCCGCGTCATAGGGGCGCCAGCCGGTGGCCCAGATCACCGCGCCGCAGGGGAACTCGATGGTCTCCTCGGCCATCTCCAGGTCCACGGCATCGTACTTGCAGGCCTCCCTGGCCTTGCGGGCATCCTCGGTGCCGAGAATGGCCGGGTCCAGCACATAGCGTTGCGGGTAGGCCATGCGGTAGGGCAGATAGGCCCCCTTGCGCTTACCGAGCCCGTAGTTGTACTCGTCGTCGAACTCGGCCGCGACCGCCTTTCCGCACTCGCCGCAGGCGGTGCAGTTCTCGTTGATGTAACGCGGGGAGAGCTTGACGGACGCGGTGTAGCGTCCCTGCTCACCCCCGATGCCCGTCACCTCGGCCATGGTGAGCACCTTGAGGTTCGGATTCATCCCGGCGCGACGCTGATTGAGCTCCAGACCACAGGTGGGAAAACACAGCTTGGGGAAGTATTTGTAGAGCTGGGAGACACGCCCGCCCAGATAGGGGCGCTTCTCCACCAGCACGACCTGCCTCCCGGTCTCGGCGGCCTCCAGCGCCGCGGTCATGCCGCTGATGCCGCCACCGACCACCAGGATGGTCGCGTTGGTTGCGATGACGCCGGAAAACTCAGCGCGCCTCACCCAGCTCCTCCTGATCCCGGTGATCCTTCAATAGCACCTGGAGGTAGGGTAGCTCTTTCAGGTCGGGGGTCTTCAGGCCAGCGAGCCGCGCGGGCTCGGTCTCCAACGCCAGTGACAGCACCCGCAGCCACACCAGCAGCTCGCCGGTGGCCGGGGGCTTGCGCAGCTGGGGCCGAGCCCGTAGCGCGAGAAAGCGCCGAATAGCCAGCTCGACCAGGTCATCCGAGAGCCGTCCCAGCTCCTTGCGGCGCATGGCCACGGCACGTTCGAGGATCTCCTGGTCGAAGTGGATGTGGTGATAGACGCAACGGCGCAGGAAGGGCTCCGGCAGCTGCCGCTCGCTGTTGGAGGTGATGTAGACGATGGGGCGCAGGCGGTGGTCGATCTTAATCTTCCGCTCCGTCTCGGTGATGGTGAACTCCATCTGGTCCAGCTCGTGCAGCAGGTCGTTGGGAAAATCCCGGGTGGCCTTGTCGATCTCGTCGATCAGGACTACGGCTGGCTTGTCCTCCTGCTCACCATACTTAAACGCCTGCCACAGGGTGCGGGGCTCCACGTATCGGCGCTTGTCCAGCGGCTCGGGCGCGCCCCCGACCGCCGGTAACGCCGCTTCCCCGTCCCGGTGCAATCCCTGGAGATGGGCGTCGTGGAAGTATTGCACCATGTTGAAGTGATAGAGCAGATCCCGCGCCGTGGTCTCGGATTTGACCTGGAAATGGAACACCCGGGTGCCGAGCTGATGGGCCGCATAATAGGCCGCCTGGGTCTTGCCCGTTCCGGGCTCCCCGGTCAGTAACAGGGGCTCGCCCACGGCCAGGGCGGTATTCATCGCGGTCGCCAGGGCGGCCCCCGGCACGAACCGACCCGCATCGACCTCGAAGGAGCGGTCGTACTCGCTGAAGGGCCGCTGTCGCAGCCACTTCTCCGGCTGGTCCGCCGCCTGCTCCGGATCGGCGGGGATCAGATTCAAGGGGTACTGGTCTGGATTCATCGGATCACCGGATGTTTAGTCTGCTCAATAGTCGAATTTCTTTTTCTCGCGGGGCGGCTCGCCCCCCGCGTCCAGGTTGCGGATCAGCCCCTCCATGCCCTTCAGCTCCTCCACCGTCTGCTCATAGCGACCGCTGGTGCGTGCCAGGATCTCGTCGAGCAGCCAGTTGAGGGTCGGATTGGATAACCCCTCGGCGATGCCGATGCGGTGGGTGCGCAGAAAGGTCCGCAGATCCCCGCGCGCCAGGGCATCCATCCGGTTCAGGAGATGGAAGACACCGTGCCTGAGGGGATGCTCCTCGCCGATCGCCTGCTCCGCCATGGCGTTCTGGAAGGCGCCCGGCTTCCTTACCACGAAGGAGACGCCGATGAGCACGAACTGATCCGGCTCCAACAGCGGCAGCAGGTGTTCGTCCCACCAGGCCAGATAGGCGTCCAGGGTCTCCGGGTTGATGAGCCGGTTGGACGCGGGCACCGGCCGATGGCGCACATAGATCAGCGACCGGGCGCGACCAAGGCTATGGGTGCGGAGGCTGTAGGGGATCTCCTCCAACCGCTCTGCCCCGAGGACCTCCTCGCAGGCCTCCAGGGTCTTGTCCCGGAACGAGAGATCGCTGTTCCCCAGCTCCTCCGGCCAGTCCGGCGCGATGGGCAGAAAGGCGGTATCCATGCCGCGCAGGCTCTCCTGCAGCTCCACCTCCAGACGGTGGTGGAAGAGATCCACCCCGTCGTCTTCCCGACCGTACCAGACAAAGGCCATGCAGCGTGGCCGGCCCTCCCGCAACATCTGGCGGGTCTGGTTGTCCACCAGGCTGAACTGGCTCACCCGGTCGATCTTCAGGGACCAGTCCGGGTCCGTGTCCGGGGCGGCCGCCGGCCGGGCCGAGGTCCGCCAGTCGCCGTAATGGGCGTGCAGCACCGGGGTCAGCCAGTGCACGTCCGCGGTGCTCAGCCCCAACCCGGCGGGGTCCCGATAGAGCCCGTGCACCGCCTGGTGGGGCGGCTCGCCGCGCGGCAACAGGTTCTCGAACAGCTGCATGGCCTGGGCCTGGGCGGCCGGGATCTCGGCGATGGTGCGGTTGGTGATCACCGCCGGGATGCCCGCCTCGGTCTCCAGTTGGCGCCCGACACCGAGCAGACCGCCGGCATCCCCCTGGCAGCAGTTGATATAGGCCAACAGCGGCGGCTCCTCCAGTCCCCGCAGGACCCCGGCCAGATCCGCCACCGGGCGATCCTCGCGCCGCCGCCGCGGCCCGGCGGCGAAGACCAGGCGGGTGGACGCATCCGAACCCCGCGCCAGACCGTGACCATAGTAATAGACTACCTGGGGCTCGAATTCCCTGAGCTGGGCGACGCAATCCTCCCAGGTCTCCACCGCCCGCAGACGTTCACCCAGGGCCAGCCGCGCATCGAAGCGGGCGAGCTCCCGGCCCAGGGCCTTCAGGTGCGCCTCCGCCTGGGTATCGGCCACGCCCTGGGGACGTGGGGCGACAACCAGTATGCGCGGCGCCGCCGGCAGCAGACAGTCCCGGGGTTGCCTGGCGCCGCTGGAGATGACCGGGCTCCAGCCGCGGGCGATCAGAAAGCCCCCGCCCTGGGCCAGCAAGACCCAAGGCAGACGGGTAATGGCCTCGTCCGGGCACCGGATATGCAGCACGATCCCTTCCTCATTCGGCGGCTGGTCGCCGAATGCCTTGCCTAGCGTCTGCTCGTACAGATAGCGGCCGATCTCCAGTTGGCCGCGCTCGTCGAAGGCCAGCGCCATATCCTCCCGCTGCCGCAGGATCAGGGCCTGCATCAGTTGGTCCAGGGTATAGCGATGGCCCCGCTTGACCTCCAGGCTGGCCTCGGGGCCCAGCGCCAGCTCGCCCAGGTGCTTGGTTGATTGATCGCCACGGCGCAGCACACCGACCCAGCGGGGCCTGGAACCGTCGGTCTCTTCGGTATGGATTTCCAGATACAGATGCATGGGATGGGACCAAATCACGGATCACAAAACTACAACACTACCGGAAGTCGGGTAGGATGGGCAAAGCGAGCGCCCGGCAGGCTGGTTGAGCGTTCCGGTCAGGCCACAACGGTTCCCAAACCCCGGCGGCTGGTCGAATGCCCACAGCGCCGCGTGCCCATCAATCCGGCTGGATACCCATTGCAAC
>JAIZWN010000752.1 GCA_020443945.1 Candidatus Thiosymbion ectosymbiont of Robbea hypermnestra
GCGGGAGGGAGACGGGGAGGGGGATCCTATTCTCGCCGAGCTCTTGTCGGGGCTACCGGATCGGGACCGGGCGCACGCATTGTTGGCCGATGCCCTCACGCGCCTGGACGAGGCCGCGATTTATACCATTCACGGCTTTTGTCTGCGCGCGCTGACGGACCATGCCTTCGAGAGCGGCGCGGCCTTCGACGCGGAGTTCATCACCGACGAGACCCGACTGCGGGCCACCGCCGTCGCGGACTTTTGGCGTACCCAGGTCGCAAACGCGGACCCGGCGACGGTGCGTTGGGTCCGGCAACAATGGAGGACCCCCCAGGCGCTGCTGCGGGATCTGGAGCCTACCCTGGCGCTCGATGACCTGCGCCTGCTGCCTCAGGTGGAGGCGGCGGACCTGGAGGCGATGCGCCGGGAGCTGGAGGAGGTCTGGGCGCGGCTCCGCGAGCAATGGCGAGAGGCGGCCGAGCGGATAGGGGCTCTCCTGACCGGCAGCCCGGCGCTCAACCGGCGCTCCTATACCAGGAAGGTCGTCGCCCGTGTCCTGCAAACCGCCGCGGTGCTGGCCGCGGCCAGCGAGCCCCCCACTGACCTGCCCGCCGACTTCGAGCGCCTGACACCGGCCGGTCTGGCCCGCGGCACCAAGGCGGACCACAGCCCACCGGCCCATCCTTTCTTCGACCTGTGCGGTCGCCTGCCGGGTCTCTTGCGCCAGGTCCATGTGGGCGCCCAGGCCCGGTTTCTGACCGCGGCGCGGACCTTCGTGCGCGCGGCCCTGGAGCGGCGCAAGCAAGACGAGGGCCTGCTCTATTACGACGACCTGCTGCGCCGCCTGGATCGGGCCCTGGCGGGGGAGGGAGCGGAGGCCCTGGCCGCCGGCATGCGGGAGCGCTATCCGGTGGCCCTGATCGACGAGTTCCAGGACACGGACCCGCAGCAATACCGCATCTTCCAACGCCTTTACGCCGACCGGCCCGACTGCGGCCTGTTCCTGATCGGCGATCCCAAGCAGGCCATCTACGCCTTCCGCGGCGCCGACATCTTCACCTACATGCAGGCCCGCGACGACAGCGCCCGCGCCGGTCGCCGCTATGGCCTCACCGTCAACCGCAGGTCCGGCTCCCGGCTTGTCGCCGCCGTCAACCACCTGTTCACATCCGTTCGGGAGCCCTTCGTCTATGGGGACTACATCGACTTCGAGCCGGTCGCTCCCGGCCCCGCGGCGGACGCGGAGCCCCTGCGGGTCCAGGGCATTGAACCCGTACCCTTGCAACTTCGGATGCTCCGGTTCGACGCGGACAACCAGACCACCCGGCCGCCGGGCTTCATCCGCGGCGACGCAGCCGAGGCCAGTGCGGCCCGGTTTTGCGCCGAATCCATCGCCGACCTGCTGAACCAGGCGGCCGCCGGCCAGGCGACCATCGGGGAACGCCCCCTGGAGCCCAGAGACATCGCCCTGCTGGTGCGGACCCACCGCGAGGGCGACCGGGTCCGGCAGGCCCTGCGCGCCTGCGGCGTCGGTAGCGTGACCCTGAGCGAGGACAGCGTGTTTGCCACCGAGGACGCCGAGGAGCTGGCCGCCCTGCTGCGGGCCCTGAGCGAGCCGCACGACGAAGGCCGGGTGCGGGCCGCGCTGGCTACGGCCCTGCTGGGACGCGACGCGGCGGAGCTGGCGCGGCTCGCCGCCGACGAGCTCGCCTGGGAGGCCCTGTTGGCCCGCTTCCAGTCCTACCGGGAACGCTGGCGGCGGCAGGGCATCCTGGCCGCCCTGCAGGAGCTGCTCGCGGCGGAGCGGATCCCCGCCCGGCTGCTGCGCCGGCCCGACGGCGAGCGGCGTCTGACCAATCTGCTCCAGCTGATGGAGCTGCTGCAAGTGGCCGCCGGCGAACACCCCGGCCCGGAGGAACTCCTGCGCTGGCTGACCGAGCGGCGCACGGAGCCGACCAGGGACCAGACCCGCCAGCTGCGCCTGGAGAGTGACGAGGGACTAGTCAAGGTCGTCACCCTGCACAAAAGCAAGGGCCTGGAATATCCCCTGGTATTCATCCCCTTCCCCTGGAGCTACTTCAGGGATCCCAGGAAGGAAGCGCCCATACGCTTCCACGCGCCGGAGGACAAACAGGCCTGTCTCGACCTGGGCTCCGAGGAGCGGGAGCGGCACGCCCGCCTGGCCCGGACCGAGCAGCTTGCCGAGCGGCTGCGCCTCTTCTACGTCGGGGTGACGCGGGCGGCCAAGCTCTGCGTGCTCTGCTGGGGCAAGATCAACGGCATCCAGGACGCGGCCCCGGCCTACCTGCTGCATCCGGACCCGGACGGCGAGCACCCCGCCAGCCGCCTGTCGCGCCTGTCGGAAGACGAACTCCGCGCGGAGCTGGACGCCCTAGCCGCGCGGGCGCCGGAGGCCATCCAGATCCGCGACCTGCCGGCGCCCACCGGCGCGCGTTGGGTCGGGGACCGGCTCGACACCGCGCGGCTGACACCCAGGGAATTCCACGCGACCATCGACGCGAGTTGGCGGGTGACCAGCTATTCGGGCCTGGTGCGGGGGGAAGAGAGCGAGCGCCCCGACTTCGACGCCGCCGGCGCGCCCCCCGCGCCCCCCGCGCCGGAGACTGGGCTGGACACATCTGCCGACTCCCTGTTCGCGCTACCCGCCGGGCTCCATGTCGGCCAGTTCCTGCACCGGCTGTTCGAGCAGCTGGACTTCCCCCAGGCCACCGGCGAGACCCTGACCCACGCCGTCCGCAACCTCCTGGACCGCTACGGCGGCCTGGGCCCGGACCGCGCCGCGACGGGGGAGGGACACAGGAAGGGGGAACGAGAAAGCGAGGGGGGCAGAAAGAGCGAAGGGGAACGAGAGAGCGAGGGGGAGAGCGGGCGCGAGGGGGAAGGAAGAAACTGGGCGCCCGTGGTGGAGACGCTGGTCACCAACGTCCTGGACACCTGGCTGGACCCGGACGCCTCCCTGCGCCTGCGCGACCTCCCCGCCGGCGACCGGATCACCGAGCTGGAGTTCCACTTTCCCATCGCCGGATTGGACCCGGCCGCCCTGAGCGCCGCCCTGGCGGTATCCGAGACCCATGCGGACCAGGTCGACGGACTCGGCTTCGAGCCCCTGCACGGCATGATGCACGGCTTCATCGACCTGGTCTTTCGCTGGCGGCAGCGCTTCTACCTCGTCGACTACAAATCCAACCGGCTCGGAGACCGGCTCGCGGCCTATGAACGCGAAGGCATGCAGGCCGCCGTCCGTCACCACCGCTACGACCTGCAATACCTCATCTACACCCTGGCCCTGCACCGATTCCTCGGCCAGCGGCTGCCCGGCTACGACTACCGGACCCACTTCGGCGGCGTCTACTACCTCTTCCTGCGCGGCATGCGCCCCCACCTGGGGCCGGGTTGCGGCATCTGGTACGAACGACCAGCCCCGCGGCTCATCACGGCCCTGGACCGCCTCTTCGCCGACGGACAAGTATCGAGCCCTCTACCGCAAGGGGGTTCCCAGACAGCCTCTCAGGGGGGCTCCCTCGAGTTCCGCGAGAGCTTCTCAAGGCAATAGCTTCAGCGCCGCCACGACCAGGCCGCCTACGGTCAGGGTCGTCGCATACGACCAGATCATGACCCGGTCGATACGCTTGGTCAGCGCCTCGAAACGTTTGTCGACGGCATCGAAGCGCTTGTCGATAGCATCGAAGCGCCGGTTCATCTCGACCTGCATCGCCTCGAAGCGCCGGTTCATCTCGACCTGCATCGCCTCGAAGCGCCGGTCCATCTCCTTCTGCATCGCCTCGAAGCGCCTATCGATGGACTCGAAGCGCTTATCGATGGACTCGAAGCGCTTATCGACGGACTCGAAGCGCCGATCCATGTCATTCTGTAGCGCAGTGAAGCGCTTATCCATCT